>JAGQRJ010000510.1 GCA_020425635.1 Planctomycetota bacterium
GGCCGCCGCCCGCGCTGCTTCGTCGAGCGCAGCGAGGCTCGTGGGCAAGCGTCCCGCGCGCGCCGTCGCTTCGCGCGCGCGGAGCTCGCTCAGGCGGGCGCTGGAGAGCCGCGCCAGCCCCGCGTCGATCGCCGCAGCTCGGGGTCCGTCGGTCTGGTCGCCGAGCAGGTCTGCGCGGGTCTCCGCCAGGAGGTTCAGGGCCGAGCGCTCCAAGAGGGCCTCGGGTCGCGCGTCCGGAGCCAGGGCCGCCTCCAGCGCCCGCGCTTCACCCAGGATCGTCGCCGCCGCGTTCTCCTCGATCGCGGCCAGGCGCAAGTTCGCGCGCCTGGGGAGCAGGTAGGCCAAGAACAGCGCGAGCAGCAACGCGGTGGGGAGGACCGCGGCGAAGGGGCGCGCGCGCCGCGCCAGCGAGCGCAGGATGCGCGGCGCCTGGGCCGCGACGGTTCGCCCCTGGAGCCACGCCTGGAGGTCGTGCTCGAGCGCTTCGCAGCTCGCGTAGCGCTTGCTCGGGTCCTTCTCGAGGCAGCGCCGGCAGACGGCGATGAGCTGAGGGTCGAGGTCGGGGCGCACGAGCTCGATCGGCGGTGCGTCCTCGCTGATCACCGCCTCCATGGTCGCGAGCTGAGAGCTCTGGTGAAACGGGGGGCGGCCCGTGAGGCACTCGTAGAGCACCGCGCCGAGTCCGTAGACGTCGGAGCGCGCGTCGAGGCGGTCGTTGTAGCCGAGCGCCTGCTCAGGGGACATGTAGCTCGGGGTGCCGAGCGCGATGCCCGACTGGGTGAGGCTGTCGCCGCCGGCCACCTTCGCCACGCCGAAGTCGGTGACCTTCACCTCGCCGTGGGTGGTCACGATCACGTTCGCCGGCTTCATGTCCCGGTGCAGGATTCCGTGCTCGTGCGCGTGCGCGAGCCCTCGCGCAGCGCCCGCGATGATCTCGGCCGCGTGGTGGGGGTCGAGGAACCCCGAGCGACGAATCAGCTGGTGCAGCGTCTCCCCGGGGACGAGCTCCATGGCGATGTAGAGCACTCCGTCGCGCGCTCCGGCGCGATAGATCGCCACCAGGTTGGGGTGCGTGAGCTGAGAGGCTGCGTGGGCCTCGCGCACGAAGCGGTCGATCTCGCTCTTCTCGGCGGTGAAGCCTCCGAGGAGCGTCTTGAGCGCGACCTTCCGCTGCAGCTGGTCGTCGAGGGCTTCGTAGACCGCGCCCATGCCGCCCTGAGCGATCAAGCGCACGATGCGAAAGGAGTCGATGGTCCGGCCGATCAGGCCGGAGCTGCGCGGGGCGCCGAGCGTGTCCGCGAGGCGGTCGAGGGACTCCGTGCTGACCCGCGGGGTGGGGACCCCCTCGGAGACCAGCTGCTTGAGGGGGGTGGGGCCGAGGCCTTGATTCGAGCGCCAGGTGGGGTCTTCCCGGTTGACCTGCCCGGGCTGACCGCGCTCGATGAACGTGGGGCCCTCGCGGTCGACGTAGCTCAGGGGGCTGCTCGCGGCGAGGGGGTCTCCGGCCGCGGCGTCTTGCATGCGCAAGCCTGAGGAGTCGGGGCGACGCACCGCCGAGGCGTCCATGGCGCGGCGGCCGGAGGCGTTCATCTGCGCCTGGGCCGCGGCGGACGCGTCCAAGGGGCGGCGTCCTGAAGCGTTCATGCGGGCCTGCGCGGAGGCCTCGGGGTTCTGCGGGCGACCCTCCGGGCGGGCGACCCCAGACCCGAACGCGGAGCTGTACGGGTCGCCTGGCTGGCGCGCGGGAGGGGCCGGAGGAGCGGGCTGGCGTCCGTAGCTGGAGCCGTAGGGATCCCCGGCCGGCGCCTGGCGTCCGTAGCTGGAGCTGTAAGGATCCCCGGACGGACTCGGGGCCTGCCGGCCGTAGCTCGAGCCGTAGGGATCGCCCACGGGAGGCGGCGCCTGGCCGCCGTAGCTCGACGCATGGGGGCTGCCGGGCGGGTTGCTCGGCCCGGGTCGCGTGGACGACGCGTTGGGGTCTGCGCTGGCGGGAGGCGGCGGCCTGCGCGCGCCCGAGCTCAGGGGGTCTCCGCTCGCGGGGGGGGGCCGGCGCGGCGGAGCGCGGCCGGATTCCGAGGGGTTGGTGGGCGGATTGGACACTCTGTGGAGTGTTTCCGCGGTGCACGAGGCGCGCAAGTGGATCGCACCTCGCGCCGCGGGCAGGTCCTGTGCCATAACCGACCATGCTGATCGCGTGCCTGATTGCGTTGGGGAGCGGGGTGGTGGCGACGGTGTGGGCGCGCTGGCGGGGCGCCATGAGGCTCGCCGGGGCGCTGAAGGTCGGCTGCTCCCTGGGCTTCGTGGCGCTGGCCTGCGTGCGGCCGTGGCCCGACCCGGGCTACGCGGCGTGGATGGTGACTGGGCTCTGCCTGTCGGCTCTCGGGGACGGAATCTTGTTGGTGCGCCGTCCTCGAGCGCTCGTCGTGGGCGCGGTGGCCTTCGCGCTGGCCCACGTCGCCTACGTCGTGGCCTGGGTGCAGCTGCTCGACGTCAGCCCAGGGGTCCTGGGCGCGGCGCTGGGCATGCTCCTCGGGGTGATCGGGGTCACCTACGGGACCCGCGAGCGCACGGGGCGGATGCGCTGGCTGGTGCTTGGCTACGGGCTCGTGCTGGGGTCGAGCGTCGTGACCGCCGTCGCGCTCGGCCTTCAGGCGGGGGGGGTCCTCGCCGGGTCGCTCGGCGTCGGGGCCGTGTTGTTCTTGCTCTCCGACCTCTCCGTCTTGCGGGATCGCTTGCTGACCCCGTCGCTCTGGAATCCGACCTGGGGGCTCCCCTGCTACTACGCGGCGCAAGTCTGCTTCGCGCTCTCGGTGGCCCAGGTCAGCGCGCAGGCCACACTGCCACTATGACGCACTGTGTTGTCCCCTGGCTTCGTTTCCTTTCCCAGATTTCGAAGCTTGAAGGGCTAGGTGAGGGATAGCACTACGCTTTCAAAGGACTTGTGTTGAATTGGAGGATGGTCTGGCGCTTGCAACCTAGGACTCCGATCATGGGTCGCTCAAGCAACAAAGACCGTCGCCGCTCCGAGCTCACTCGGAACCTCAAGAAGCTCCGCAGCTCTGGGCGGGTGAAGACCGTCTCGCCAACGCCCTCCGACATGGATCCCTTTGAGGCCATGCTGCCGGAGGCCAAGTCGTCGAGCGAGATCGACCTCTTGCGCGACGAGGTCCGCACGCTGCGGCGACTGCACGAGAGCGTGCACTTCCTCACCACGGCGCCCGACCTCCTGACCCTGCGGGGCGAGGTCTTGACCCTGGCGACCTCCATGGCCGAGATGCCGCGCGCCATGCTCGCGCTGCGCAGCTCGGGCGGGGGCTTCAAGCTCAAGGCGGCTCATGGCTTCGAAGACCGCAAGAGCGAAGAGGTCCGTGTCCTGCGGAGGATCCTCAACCGGACGCTGACCAAGCGCGAGGTGCTCCTCGAGGGGAACATTCACGACGGCGGGATCCTCGGGTTCGCCCGCGCAGGTGACCTGCGCCTGGGCGCGGTCGCCTGCCTGCCCTTGATCGCCAAGGGAACCCTCGTCGGGGCCCTGCTCCTCGACGACCCCGACCGCGACCGTCCGTTCTCCCCGGCGGAGGCCTCGCTCCTCCGAGGCTTCGCCCGACACGTCGCGGCGGCGCTCTACCGGCTTCAGGGTGAGACGCGGCTGCGGCAGAAGATGTCCGACCTCGCGCGAGAGCGCGACCGCCTCGAGGGGCAAAAGGAGCGCGCCGTGGAGTTGGTCGAGCGCGAACGCAAGCGCGCGTCGGCCTCCCAGGAAGAGCTCACCGCGTTGCTCACCGGTCCCTACGCCGGCGCCCAGCGCACCTTCACGCGGCGCTTCCTCAGCCAGGCCCTGGCCCGCTCGGGCGGCGACCTGGGCAAGGCTGCGCGTCTCGCGGGTCTGAGCCAGGAGAAGCTCCAGGAGCTGATGCGGAGGTTCCGCCTGAGCCTCGACTCCACGAGCAGTTCCGGCAACCGCCGCGGGGTTCGGGTTTAGCCCGCTTGGCGTCGCGAACTCGCCCACCGAGCGGGTTCCTGCGCTAGTTTGCGCGCGTGGAATCCTCCCCCCCCAGCCTCGCGGCGATCGAAGGCAGCCTGCTCGGGACCGCCGTGGGCGACGCGCTCGGGCTCCCGCGCGAAGGCCTCTCCCCTCAGCGCGCCGAGCGCCTCTACGGAGCTGAAGGCCTGGAGCACCGGATGCTCTGGGGGCGGGGGCTGCTCAGCGACGACACCGAGCACTCGAGCATGGTGGGGCAGGCCTTGCTCGTCGCCGGCGCGGATCCGGGGCGCTTCGGCACGTCGCTGGCCTGGCGGCTGCGTGCTTGGCTGCTGAGCTGCCCGGCGGGGGTCGGCTTCGCCACCCTGCGGGCCCTGATCAAGCTCTGCGTGGGCTTCTCCTACCGCCGCAGCGGGGTGTTCAGCGCAGGCAACGGCCCCGCCATGCGCGCGCCGCTGGTGGGGGTGTGCCTCGGCGACACCCCCGCCATGCGCGAGCTGCTCTCCGTGTCGACGCGGATCACGCACACGGACCCCGCGGCCTTCGAGGGGGCGCTCGCGGTCGCGCTCGCCGCCGCCGCAGGTCGCGAGCCCGCGCTCTCGGGCGACGCCCTCCTCGACCGGATCGCCGTCGAGGTCCAGGGAGCCGAGCTGCTGCGCGCCCTGGACCTGGTGCGCGAGCACCTCGAGCGGGGAGCGGAGCCGCGAGCGTTCGCCGAGGCCCTCGGGCAGCCGCGGGGGATCAGCGGCTACGTGAACCACACCGTGCCCGCGGCCCTGTATTGCTACCTGCTGAGCCCCGACGACTTCGCCCTCGCCCTCGAGCGCGTGGTCGGCCTCGGCGGAGACAGCGACACGACCGGGGCGATCCTCGGGGGGATCGCGGGTGCGCGAGTCGGGGCCTCCGGGATCCCGCAGCCCTGGGTCGACGGGATCCGCGACTGGCCCCGCTCGGTGAGCTGGCTCCGCGAGCTCGCGCTCCGTCTCCACCGTCGCTTCGGCGAGGGGGCGAGCGAGGGGCCGTCGAGCCCGGTCCCGCTCGCCTGGCCGTTGATCCCCGCGCGCAACGCGCTGTTCCTGGGGATCGTGCTCGCCCACGGCTTCCGGCGGCTGCTGCCTCCCTATTGAGCGCTGGAGGCCTCCGGGGCGCGGGCGGCCTCGAGGGCCTTACGGCTCGCCGTCGGCACGCCCAGGGTGGTGAGGTCCTGCTCTCGGACCCAGCGCGCCTCCTGAGCGGGGCTCCAGTCGGCGGGGACCGCGACGCGAAACGTGCGGGTGTGCCACTCGAGGTGGGAGAAGCGGTGCTCGGCGGTGCCGGCGGGGCAGAGCTTGCGTCGAGTTCCCCAGGCGCGCGCCAGGCGCTGCGCGACCCGCGCTGGGTCGTCGCCCCCCGCGTCGCGCGAGGGCAGCTCCCACATGCTGGCGAGCAGCCCGTCGGAGGGGCGGCGGGTCATGAGCCAGCGGCCGTCGGGCCGCTCGAGGAGCAGGGCCACCCTCAGCACCCGGGGCGGCGCCTTGGCGGCCCGGGGCGCGGGGAACGCGTGGGGGTCGCCGGCGGCGCGCGCCGCGCACGCGTCGCGCCAGGGGCAGCGCTCGCAGGTGGGTTGGCGTGGACGGCACACCGTGGCCCCCAGCTCCATGAGCGCCTGGTTGAAGTCCCCGACCCGCTCCTGGGGGAGCAGCGCCTCGGCCTCGGCCCACAGGCGGCGCGCGGCCGCCGACTCGCTCGGGTGTTCGCGCCAGCCCCGGAGGCGACTCAACACCCGGCCGACGTTGCCGTCGAGGATCGGGGCCCGGACCCCGCAGGCGATCGAGCTGACCGCGCCGGCGGTGTAGCGGCCGACCCCGGGGAGCGCGAGCCAGCCCTCGAGGGTGCGCGGGAGCTGGCCCTCGAGGGTCTGAACCACGAACCGCGCGCCGCGGTGCAGGTTCCGCGCCCGGCGGTAGAACCCGAGCCCCGACCAGGCGCCGAGGACCTCGTCTTCGCTCGCGGCCGCGAGGGCGGCCACGTCCGGGAACCTCGCCAGGAAGGGGGCGTAGTAGGAGAGCACGGTAGCGACCTGGGTCTGCTGCAGCATGACCTCGCTCACCCACACGCGGTACGCGTCCTGGGAGTCTCGCCAGGGGAGCTCGCGGCGGTGGCGGTCGTACCAGGCCAGCAGGCGTTGGGCGAGGCGAGGGGCGCCTACTTCCGCCGGGCGACCCACAGCCCGTCTCCCAGCGGGACCAGCACGCCGTCGAGCTCGGGGTGTCGCGCCACGGTCTCGTTGAACGCGCGAATGGCGGAGACCGACGGCTCCTGGTTCTTGGGGTCGAGCAGGTGCCCGAAGGCGAAGGCGTTGTCGACCAGGATCACCCCGCCCGAGCGCACGATCCGCAGGCAGTGCGGGAGGTAGGCCGCGTAGCTCACCTTGTCGGCGTCGAGGAAGGCGGCGTCGGCCGACGCGTCGGGCAGGGTGGGGAGCACGTCGATCCCGCGCCCGGTGCGGACCTCGATGCGGTCGGCCACGTCGGAGCGCGCGATCCAGGTCTTGGCGAACTCCGCGTGCGCGGGCTCGACCTCGACCGTGATCAGCTTGCCGTCGGCGGGCAGCCCGCGAGCCATGGCGATCGCCGAGTAGCCGCCGAGGGTCCCGACCTCGAGCACCTGCCTCGCGCCGTGCAGCTGAAGCAGGATCCGCATGAACTGCGCCTGCTCTGCGGCGATCGAGATCTGGGGCAATCCAGCCGCGTGGGCAGCCGCGCGGAGCTCGGCGAGGAAGGCCCCCTCGGCGGGGGCGTGGGCCCCGATGTACTCGACGAGCGCGTGGGAAACGGGGTCGGTGTGCTCGGACACGTCAGTCTCCCAGCGCTTCGAGCCGGGCGCGGGCCAGGTTGGCCGGCCACTCGTGGCCGCCGTGGCGGGCGTTGGCGAGCACCTGCTCGTAGTACTGCTTGGCGCCTTCCACGTCTCCGGCGCGCTCACGCGCGAAGGCCTCGACGAAGGGGCCGTTGTTGCGCTCACCTTCGCCTTCGAGGTCCGCGCTCGCCGCGAGGTCCTCCGGCTCGACCTCGCCCAGGGCGCGCCCGCAGGCGTCGACCCAGAACGCGTCGGGCCACACCCGCGCGCGCTTGCGTCCCCGCGTCCAGCGCTCGCGCGCGGTCTCCGGCTGCGTCGGCGCGGCCGCGTAGCCGGCCCAGAACGCGAGGAAGGGGACGATGGGCTGGTCCTTGGGGTGCGGCTCGAGGAGCGTCGCGAAGCGATCCCGCGCCGAGTCCCACCTGCCCTGCTCCAGGTCGAGCAGCGCGAGCTCGAACAGCCAGCCCGTGGCCTTGGGTTGTCGATCGAGCGCGGCCTGCAGGACCTCGCGCTGCGCGTCGGGCTCGCCGCGAGCCCGATGGACCAGCGCGAGCAGGATGGCCTCGCGAGCGTCCGCGGGGCGCCCGGCGTTCTGCGCCTTGGCGAACTCCAGCGCCTTGTCCGTCTGGCCGCCGTCGAGCAGGCACCCGAGGTATTCGACCGCCGCCGTGAACGCGTAGTTCGGCTGCTCGAGCAGGGGCCGCAGGCGCTCGAGGGCCGCGTCGTAGCTCCCCAGCGCGCGCTCCGCGGCCGCGAGCCGCACCTGGCCGGCGAGGAAGGGATCCTGGCGCTCGCCTTCGCTCGCGAGCTCGATCGCGTGCAGCAGACGCTCACGGGCGCGCTCGGGCTGCTGCGCGCGCAGGTCGAGCTGGGCCAGCCCTTCGAGGGCCCAGTAGAGCGTCGGGTCACCGGTCAGCGCGGCCTCGTACTCCGCGCGCCCCTCGTCGAGCTTCCCCGGGACCCGGGCCAGGAGGCGCGCGTAGAGGTAGTGCTCGACCGGGGCCGCCGCCGGGTCCTTGGCGCGGCTCGCGTGCAGCTCGAGGACCGGGGTGAAGCCCTGGTAGTTGATCCGTTTGGTCTGCAGTCCATGCAGGGTCGGAATGTGATTCGGCACCAGCGCGACCACCGACTCCATGGCCGCGATCGAGTCGGCGGTGCGCCCGAGGCCGCCGAGGGCGTCGGAGTGCATTTGGTGCGCGACGGCGTTGTTGGGCTGCAGCGCGAGGTAGGCCTGCAGGTGGTCGACGGCCTGGGTCAGCTCGCCCTTGAACATGAAGTTGGTGGCGAGCTGGAGGTGCGCCGAGCTGGGGTCGCCCCCTCGCTCGGTGACGAGCTCGAGCACGCGCTGCCAGACAGGGCGCGCCTCCTCCCAGCGCTGGAGGTCCTGCAGCGCGATCGCGCGGTGGCGGAGGACGCTGAGGTCGTCGGGGGCGAGCTTCGCCGCGTGGTCGAGGTAGACCAGCGACTCCTTGCTCTGCCCAATGCTGATCAGCGCGGCGCCGATCAGCACGTTGGCGTGCACGTTGTCGGGTTCGGCGGTGATCGCGCGCTCGAGGAACAGCAGGGCCTCGCTCGGGTTGTGCTCTTCCTGCAGCAGACGCTCGGCGTCGCGCAGGTGCTGCGCGACCTGCTCCGGGGTCAGGGCGTCCGGCTGCTGCTCGCCGCCGCCGAGGGAGAGGATCGCGATCACGGCGGCTGCGCAGAGCGTGAGGAGCACGATCGCGGGGAACATCGAGCCGCCGCTCGTGCGCTGCGGGGTCTCTGGCCAGGGGTCGGCCGCGGGCGCGGCGGCCCCGGCCGGCTGGTCGGGGGGGGGCGTCTGCTGGGGTCGAGGCTCGGCCTCGCCGCCGCTGCCGCCTGCGGGCGGGTCCTTGCTGGCGTCTTGCGCGTCGCTCACGGCCGACTCACAGCACCTGGGCGAGGAGCGCGCGCTGGGCGTGCATGCGGTTCTCTGCCTGGTCCCAGATCGCCGAGCGTGGCCCGCGTGACACGTCGCGGGTGATCTCCTCGCCGTAGTGCGCGGGGAGGCAGTGCAGCACGATCGCCTCGTCGCCGAGGTCGACCAGCTCCTGGTCGATGATGTAGCCGGCGAAGGCTTGCAGCCGCCGCTCGCGCTCGGCCTCCTGGCCCATGCTGGTCCACACGTCGGTGTAGAGCACGTTGACCCCCGTCGCCGCCTCGCGCGGGTCGGTCACCTGGACCAGCGAGCCCCCGCCGAGCTCGGCCTCGGCCTCGATCGCCTGCACCGCGTCCTCGGGCATCCAGTAGCCCTCGGGGGCCGCGATCCGGAACTCCATGCCCGTCTTCACGCAGGCGAGCGCGAGCGAGACCGCGACGTTGTTTCCGTCGCCAATGAACGCCAGCGACTGGCCGCGCAGCGGGCCGCGCCACTCCTGCACGGTGAGCAGGTCGGCCAGCGCCTGGCAGGGGTGCTCGCCGTCGCTGAGCGCGTTGATCACGGGGACCGAGGCGTGCTCGGCGAGCTCGGTGACGATCGAGTGCTCGAAGACCCGGGCCGAGATCACGTCGAAGTAGCGCGAGACGACCATCGCCACGTCGTCGACCGCCTCGCGTTGACCCATGCCGACCTCGGCGGGGGAGAGGTAGACGCTGGTGCCTCCGAGGTGGGCCATGGCCACCTCGAAGCTGGTGCGCGTGCGCAGCGAGGGCTTCTGGAACAAGAGGCCGAGCACCTTGCCCTCGTGCGGGCGGTCCCTGATCCCGGCCTGGAAGCGCCGCTTGAGGTCGCTCGCGAACTGGAGCAGGTCCAGCAGCTCACGGTTGTTCAGGTCGGACACGCTGAGGAAGCTGCGACCGCGCAGGGGGCTACCAGCCATGACGTCTACCTCCGGGTAAGCGAGACGAGCCGCCCAGTCTATCCGCCGACCTCGCTCGGACCAGCATCAAGCGGCGCGCGCGCCGAGGCGCCCAAACGACCCGAGGCGGGACCCTGCTGGGCCCCGCCTCGGGTGTCGTGGATCTTGCCGGGTCGATTAGGCCGCGGTGACCGTGTGCATGTGCACGTCACGCTGCGGGTAGGGAATGCTGAACCCGCGCTCGTCCATGCCGAGCTTGATCTGCTCGTGCATGTCGAACCACACGGCCCAGTAGTCCTCGGTCTTGCACCACGGACGGACGACGAAGTTCACCGAGTTGTCACCGAGCTCGCTGACGGCGACGGTCGGGGCGGGCTCCGCGAGGACCTTGGGGTGCGACTTGACCGCCTCCTCGAGGTAGGCCTTGACCGCCTTCAGGTCGTCGCCGTAGCCGCAGCCGTAGACCATGTCGACGCGGCGGGTCGGCTTGGCCGAGTAGTTGATGATGTTCCCGCCGGTGATCCCGCCGTTGGGCACGCAGATCCACTTGTTGTCCCCCGACTTGAGGGTCGTGGTGAAGACCGAGATCTCCTCGACCACGCCCAGGGTGCCGCCGACCTCGACCAGGTCGCCGATCTTGAAGGGCTTGAAGATGATCAGCATCACGCCCGAGGCGAAGTTGCCCAGCGACCCCTGCAGCGCGAAGCCGACGGCGAGGCCGGCGGCGGCGATGATCGCGGCGAAGTTCGTGGTCTCCACGCCGAGGCGCTCGAGGGCCGCGAGCACCACGAACGCGAGCAGCAGCGAATACACCATGTTCGAGAGGAACTTGATCAGGGTCGTGTCGATCTTGCTCTTCTCCATGACCTTGACCAGGATGTTCGTGAGCATCTTCACGACCATCTTGCCGATCATGTAGATCAGGAGCGCGACGATCAGGTTCTTCAAGAACTCGCCGCCCTGACTCATGATCTTCTGGATCAGCTCGTCGGGGTTCTCGATCTTCAGGGTGTCCTTGAGGAAGGTCTTCAGTGATTCCACGGTGAATGGCTCCTGGGTCCGGCGCGTGCACGGCGTTCGTGCGACGCAGAGGGGGTGGGGGTCGTGCAGAAGGGCCCGCGACCAACTGTGCACCGTCGGCGCGCACGGGTGGTGGGGTCCATTGGGCCGAGAGGTTACGGCTCCAGCGTGGGCGACGCC
>JAGQRJ010000511.1 GCA_020425635.1 Planctomycetota bacterium
CGCCGCCACCGCGCCCTCGCCGTGCTCGAGCAGGTCGGTCGCCGGCGCGAGCGCGGTCGACCAGGCGAGCCCGCCGTCGTGGGCGAGGGCCCCCACCGAGAGCACGCGCGGGTCGGCCGCGGGGTAGAGCTCGTGGTGCACGTTGCGGTTGCCGGCGGCCGCCACCAGCAGCACCGAGCGCGCCTCGGCGTAGTCGATCGCGCGGGTCAACGCGGCCGCGGGCCGCGGCCCGCCGAGGGCCAGGAGCACGACCTGCGCCCCGCGGTCGACGGCCTCGACGATCCCGGCGGCGACGTCGCTGACTCGCGCGCGACCCTGGGCGTCGGCGACCTGCACCCCGAGCAGCTCGGCGCCGGGGGCCACGCCGGGGAGCTCGCCGCAGCCCGCGGCGAGGGAAGCCATGGCAGTGCCGTGCCCCGAGGGGTCGCGGCGCCACTCGCCGTCGCGCAGCAGGCTCACGCCGCGCTGGGCGTGGCCGAGGGTCTCGTGGGGGCCGAGGCCCGTGTCGACGATCGCCAGGGTCACGACGGGGTCGGCCACGCGCAGCGCGCCGAAGCGCGCGTCGACCCAGGCCCGCGCCGGGGCGAGGTCGAGGGACCGCGGCCCTCCGCCGCAGCAGTCGCCGGCCACCTGCAGGCGGAAGTCGTCGCTGAGGTCGGTGACCTGCGGGTCGGCGCGCAGGCCGGCGAGGGCGGCGTCGTCGCCCGAGAGCACGCAGCTCTCGAGCTCGGGGAGCTCGCGCTCGAGCCGCGCGCCGTGGCGTGCGGCGAGCGCGCGCACGTCAACCTGGGGAGCGAGGCCGATCACCCAGCGTTGGGAAATGGGGGCGGCTTGAAACGCAGCTGCAGGGGCTCGAGGGGGTGCACAGGCCGGGCCAGCGCTCCACGCCCAGGCGGCCAGGCATGAAGTTACGGTAAACGCGGCGGCCGCAATCCTGCGGGTTCGGATCAAACGCAACACCCTCTCACCGCAACGCACTGCAAGCGCGATACCAACCTGGCTGCGAGCGCTTTCACGACCCGCAGCCGGCGGCCTGACCGCCTGCGGACGGTCGCGGGGGGCGAGAGTCTACCGCCTTCTCACGCCGACGGGCAGCACGTCGTCGCCGAGCATGCGTCCTTGCTCGTCGAACTCGATCGGGTGCGTGTCCGAGCAGTAGATCACCCCGGACTGATCGACCGCGAAGTAGCGCTTGCCGGTCGACCCGGGGTCGCTCGGGTTCGCCGTGGCGGTCCAGAGGAACTCGGAGGTCACGGGGTTCGCCTGCGCGGTGAACACGTAGCCCTGCTTCTCGCCCGAGCCCAGCACCGAGTCGATCAACGCCGCGTCCGAGAGCTCCTGGAGCGAGCCGTAGTCGTAGTTCGTGTCCGACTCCTTGTCGCCCTCGCGAAACAGCGACTGCGCGGTGGTGATCGTCTTCAAGGCGCCGATCGCGGCGGCTTCGTTGCCGTGAACGCGCGCCTCGATCAGGTTCGGGATCGCGAACGCCGCGCCCACCGCGAACAGCCCGAACAGCGCGCACACGACGACCGCCGACACGACCAGCACGGGGTTCGCACCCGTCTGTAGCTGCGTCCCGCAGTGCTTGCACACCGTCCGGTTCTTGGTCACTCGCTTCGCGCACTTTGGACAGTCCATGGCTCCTGCCTTTCCGCGCGCTCCCTCGAGCGCGCCTGGGTCTTCCTCACCGGGTGCCGCGCGACCGAGCGCGCGTCGAGGAGAGGATTCGCGAAGGGCGTGCCCGCTCTGGGTCGATCTAAGTGCGGCGGTGGGGAGTCGTCGGCCCGGCAGGGCGAGCTTCCGACCCACGCGCGAATCGAAGGCTGTCCACGCCGTTGCCAGCCGCCGGACGGTGCCCGCGCGGCGCGCCGGTGAGCGTTAGGTGCCGGTGTGGCCGAAGCCGCCCGCGCCGCGCGCGGTGGCGTCGAGGGTGTCGACCTTCTTGACCGCCACCTGGATCACGCGCGCGATCACGAGCTGGGCGATCCGCATGCCGGGCTCGACGGAGAAGGGCGCGGCGCCGTGGTTGATCAGGATCACCCCGACTTCGCCGCGGTAGTCCTCGTCGATCGTGCCCGGGCTGTTGAGCACGGTGACGCCGTGCTCGAGCGCGAGCCCGCTGCGCGGGCGGACCTGGGCTTCGTGGCCGACGGGCACCGCCAGCTTGAGCCCGGTAGGGATCAACGCGCGGCCCCCGGGCGGGAGCTGCACGGGCTCGGCGAGCCCCGCGCGGAGGTCCATGCCGGCGGAGCCCGCCGTCTGGTAGCTCGGGAGCTCGCCCACCGCGTGCGGGAGGCGCTCGACCCGCAGGGTCACGGGGTCGCCCACGGCGTCGCCGGTCAGCACGTGAGCGTCCCGTTCAGGTAGCGCTCGCGGACCTTGCCCCGCTGGAGCTTGCCGCTGGTGGTGCGTGGGATCGCCCGCGGGGGGAGGAGCACGACCGCGAGCAGGTCGATCCCGGTCGCGCGGCGCACGGCCTGGGCCACGCGCTCGGGGAGCGCGTCGGGGTCGGGGTGGTCCTTGGGGACTTCGCAGGCGACGACCGCGGCCTCCTGGCCGTCGGGGTCGGTCGCGGCGAAGGCGCAGCACGCCGACGCGTCGAGGCCTTCGACCTCGCCGGCCGCCCACTCGAGGTCGATCGGGGCGTGGTTGCGTCCGCGCACGATGATCAGCTCCTTGGTGCGCCCGAGCACCGCGAGCTCTCCCTCGATCCAGCTGCCCAGGTCGCCCGTGCGCAGCCAGCCGTCCTGGTGGGTGAGCGCGTCGGCCGCGGCGTCGTCGAGGTAGCCCGGCGTGAGCTGGGGCCCCTTGAGCCAAATCTCGCCGACCTCGCGCGGCGAAGTCGGTGTGACTCCGTCGACGGGGTCGCGCAGCTGGACCTCGGTCTGCGGGAGGGGCGGCCCGAGGAGCGCGACCTCGAGGGCGTCGGGGGCGTCCTGGGGGTCACGCACGTGGCCCTCGGCGAGCGCCGCGCGCGAGAGGGTGTGGGCCGCCAGGCCGCGCTGGTGCGGGGTGAAGGTCACGGCGAGGGTCGCCTCGGCGAGGCCGTAGCAGGGGAGCAGCGAGCTCGCGGGGAAGCCCGCCGGCGCGAGGTGCGCGGCGAAGCCGCGCAGCGCGGGCGGGTGCACCGGCTCGGCGCCGCAGTAGGCCACGCGCCAGCTCCCGAGCTCGAGCCCCGCGAGCTTGGCCGCGGGCACGCGCCGGGCGACGTAGCCGTAGGCGAAGCTCGGCGCCGGCGAGAGGCTGCCCTTGTGGTCGCTGATCGCCTCGAGCCAGCGCCGGGGGCGGCGGAGGAAGGTCAGCGGCGACATGAGCACGAGGTCGAGGTTCCAGTAGATCGCGAACAGGAGGGTCCCGACCAGGCCCATGTCGTGATACAGCGGCAGCCAGCTCACGACGACGTCACCCTTGCGCACGTCGGAGCCCCAGCCGATCTGGTAGGCGTTGGCGCGCACGTTGGAGAAGGGCACGCGCACCCCCTTGGGGGCCGCGGTGCTGCCCGAGGTCAACTGCACGTGCTCCCACGTGGAGGGGTCGCCGTCGACCGGGGGGCCGTCGCTGGGGAGCTGCTCCACCACGACCCGCGGGAGCGGCGAGTCTTCGGCCAGCTCGAGCCAGGTCTCGACCCCGACCAGCGCCTTGGGGTGCAGCGCGAGGCGCACGGCCTCGACGTGGGCCTGCCACGCGCCGGGGCCCGAGATCCCGCGCGGGGGCGCGACCGGGATCGGGACCGCGCCCAGGATCAGCCCGCCGAGGAACGCGCACACCGCGTGCAGGTCGCTGGTCGCGACCCACACGAAGCGATCGCCGGGGCGCAGGCCTCGAGCGCGCAGCCCCGCGGCCGCGCCCCGCACCAAGGGCAGCAGGTCCTTGTAGCCGACGTGGGTGCCCTCGCCGCGTCCGGGCAGGAAGCAGATCCCGGTCTCGCCCGGGTCGCGAAACAGAGCGCGTTCGGTCTCGGTGACGGTATGGGCTGCGTTCACGACGTGCACTCTAGCCTCGCAGTGCGTCCTCGGGGCGCGGTTGAGGGGGGGTCACTGCGCACCCCTGATGAAGCGCTCGATCGCGGCGAGGGAGTCGAGGTGCACCGCGTCTTCGGGCGAGATCTCGACGTCGTATTCGTCCTCCAGCTGAGCGAGCAGCTCTTGCTGACGGATCGAGTCGAGCCCCACGTCGGCGAGGGGCTCCTGCATGAGTCCCTCGAGGGCCTGGGGGTCGCGTCCGGTGAGCTCGGTCACGATCCCGAGCAACGTCTCTCGATGGTTGGCCATGGGGGGAAAAAGTAACCCGTCGACCCGCTGACAGCTAGCGCTCACCCGCCTCGAATACCTGAAAATCGTCTCAACGGAGGCCAGTTTTGGGTCGCACTGGCTGAATTATGGGATTTACGACTGGCGCGATGGTTGCGCGAAGTGGGGGAGAGCCTGACTGGGTCGGAGCACATATGAAACGTTTAGGGATCACTTTAGGAGCCTTGGTCGGCGTGCTGGCGCTCAGCTTGCCGCTCTTCGCCGAGCCCTCGGGCAACGCAGGGACCTTCAGCTTGAGCAACGGTGGAGCCACCGTCTCGCTGTGGATCACCCAGGACGACCAGGGTCAGCACCGAATCGTGCGCCGCGTCGAAGACGGCACGAGCGACCCCAAGACCGAGCGCGGCGACGCGCGGGTCCTGCAGAACGGGATCCTCGTGGTGGAGTTCGAAGCCAAAGACGGCGTCTCGAACGTGCTCAACGGCGGCGCCGCCAAGCCCGGCAAGGCCGCCTACCTCGTGCGCGACCAGCGGATCTACGGGATCTACATCGACGGCCAGGGCCAGCGCACGAACGAGCGCGGCTGGCGCCAAGCCAACAGCCCCGTGCCCGCCGAGCCCGACCCCGCGACCCCGGACCCGGCCGACCCCGACCCCGCCAACCCCGACCCCGCCGATCCCGACCCCGCCGACCCCAAGCCGCCGATTTCGGGCGACCTGCGGATCGACGCCCCGGTGGACGGCAACGTGGTCCTCGCCGGCAGCCTGGTCGAGGTGACCCTCGCGCCCAGCAACGCGACCCTCGAGGTCAGCGGCCCCGCGCGCTACAGCGACCAGGGCCTCGCGATCACCGGCCCGGGCGAGGTCACCCTCAGCGCCAAGCTCGCGGGCAAGCAGAGCCAGCCGATCAAGCTGACCGCGATCGAAGCCCAGGTCACGAAGGTCGTGGTCACCCCCTTCGTGAGCCTCGGCAGCGACCCGCAGTTCGAGCGCGCCCTCGACGCCGACGGCGCCCCCAAGGCCGGGCTCCCCGCGGTGATCAAGCAGGGCGAGCCCCTCGCGCTCAAGGTGACGCTCCAGGCGGCCCAGTCGCTGAGCGCCGACGCCACGGTCACGGTCAGCGCCCGCGGCAAGGGCGTGACCCTCTCCGGCCAGGCGTCGCTCAAGGACCTCGCCCGCGGCGAGGAGGTCGAGCTCGCGAGCAGCGCCCCGCTCAACGCCAAGGTCGCGATCAACGAGCTGGAGCTGAGCTGGAAGGTCGCCGACCGCGACTCCGGCGTGACCCCCTTGCGCGTCTACACCACCCACGCCCAGCCGCGAAAGAACATTCGCTACGACCGCCAGGACCCGGCGACGGTCCTGCACTTCGAGAAGGCCTGTCACTGGGCCAACGGCGCCAGCCAGAACATTGGCCAGGGCGCGGACTCGATCCCGCACGCCGTGGACAACCTGTTCCGCCACCTCGTGCACCCGGACGACCAGGGTGACCTCGAGATCGCGGTGCCCGACTACGCCGCGGGCGCGGCGAAGCCGATCAACTACGACGACCTCGGCGGGAGCATTTCCTCCTCGACCGGCGAGCGCTCGATCAGCAGCCTCTACTACCCGCCGCTCAAGCCCACCGAGGACTACCAGAACTACGAGCACTTCCGCAGCAACTTCGGCTGGTGGCTGCTCGAGAACCCGACCCACACCGGCGGGCGCTGCAACCAGCAGGCGTCGCTCGTGGCGGCGATCCTCGGGACCCTCGGGATCGACGCGCGGATCCATTACCTCGAGCGCACCGGCCGCGGCAAGACCACCGGGCGCCCCATGCGCAACTACTGGTATGCGGCGGGCGGCGGCGGCCCCTGGAACTTCCACGGCGTCTGCGCGGTGACCCTCGCCGACGGCAGCGAGCACCTCTACGACGGCTCCTTCAGCTTCCCCAGCGCGAGCTACGCGCAGTGGGGCGGGCGCAAGAACGGCACCCTCGAGTGGGCCGAGAACCAGGGCGGCCCCTTCGTTCAGGCCTTCCGCGACGACAAGGGCGAGATCTGGTACTACGAGGACATGGGCGGCCGCGTGCCCGTCGCCGACATTCCCGACGAGGTCAACGGAATCCCCCGCAACGACAGCGACAAGGCCAAGCTCGAGGCCGACCGCGCCGCCGCCGGCGCCCTGGCCAGCGCCGGGAACTAGTTTTCAGGGGGCCTTTCCAAGGCCCCCTCGCCCTCGCAGCGAAGCTGCGAGGGCTCACCCCCAACGGGCCGCAGGCGCTCGCGTTTTCAGGGGGCCTTTCCAAGGCCCCCTCGCC
>JAGQRJ010000072.1 GCA_020425635.1 Planctomycetota bacterium
CGGGCTGCGGAAAGTCGACCACGCTCTATGCGTTGCTCAACCACCGTCGCCAGGCGGGGGTCAAGATCATGACGGTCGAGGACCCGGTGGAGCTCTACCTCGACGGCCTGCTCCAGGCCCCGGTCTCGGATCAGCTGTCGTTCACCGAGGCCATGCGCGCCATGCTGCGCAACGACCTCGACGTGGGCATGGTCTCCGAGCTACGCGACGCCGAGACGATCCAGCTGCTCTACCGCATGGCCCTCGCCGGGCACCTGATGCTGAGCGCCCTGCACGCCGCGTCGGGCGTCGAGGCGCTGCAGCGCGTGGTGGAGCTGGGCGAGGTCGCCCCGCGCATGGTCGCCGAGCTGACCCTCGGCGTCCTCTCGCAGCGCCTGGTGCCCAAGGCCTGCCCCGAGTGCAGGCGGGTCGAGCCCCTGGGCCTGGCCGACGCGCGACGCCTGGACCTGCCCCCCGAGCTCGAGGTGGTGCGCGCCGCGGGTTGCGAGGCGTGCGAGCACACCGGCGCCCGAGGGCGGACCGCCGCCGCGGCCTTCCTCGAGCCGACCCGCGAGGAGCGCGAGGCCCTCGCCGCCGGGACGCCAGTGGCCAAGGCGTTCGAGCTCACCCCCGACCGCACCCTGCTGGGCGCGATCCAGGCCCTGATCCGCGAGCAGATCGTGACCCCCGCCGCGGGGGCCACGGCGGCAGGACGCTAAACGGAGAGGGCGGCCAGGTCCCCGCGGGCGGCGACGAGCTTCGCGTCGACCTCGGGGATCTTGGCCTGGTGCTCGATCCAGGTGTCGGGGTCGGCCAGGGCGCGCAGCTCGTCGACGTGCTTGCCCTGCTGCTCGACCCAGGTGAAGTACTTCTGGTTGTGCCAGCGTGTGCGCACCTCGCGCGTGCCCTCTTGCACCCAGTCGGTCGTCGCGCGGTGGAAGACCTCGAGCCGGCGCAGCGAGCGCTCGCGGGTCGGCGGGCCGCTCTCCTCGGCGAGCTTCTGGAGCACCGAGGGGTAGCGATCGAAGCCGTCGGTGGCCACGGTCAAGATCAGGTCGTCGGGGCCGAGGTCGAGGACCTTGGCCGTCTTGATCGCGCCGAGGATGTTGCAGACGCCCGAGACGCCGAAGGTCCCGTGCATGCACTCGAGCTCGGCCGGCTCGACCCCAGCCTCCGAGGCGAGCACCTCGGCGCCCTCCTGGATCAGGCTCAACCCCTCGAGGCAGGCCTGGTCGTCGATGCACATCATGTAGTCCATGGCGTGCACGTTGTGGATCCAGGTCACGTGCTTGTCGCCGATCCCCTCGATCCGGTGCCCGCCGAAGCCGACGTTGTAGAGGGTCGGGCACTGGATCGGCTCGAGGCCCACCGTGGCCGACCCGGGGTGGACCTGCTTGATCCGATCGCCGGCGGCGATCGTGCCCGACGACCCCATGGCGCTCACGAAGGCCGCGATCCGACCGCTGCCCACCCCGCGCTCTTGCTTGAGCCAGGTCGCGAGCTCGAGGGCCGCCTCGCCGGTGACGCCGTAATGGAAGCGGTAGTTGCCGAACTCCTCGAACTGGTTGATCGAGACGTACTTCGGGTCGCGCTTGAGCTCGTTGACCTTGTCGTAGATCTCCTTGACGTTCGACTCGCAGCCCGGGGTCGCGATCACGTCGGCCCCGAAGGCGCGGATCTTCTCGAAGCGCTCGCGGCTCATCTCCTCCGGGAGCACGACCATGCTCGTGTAGCCCATGCGCGGACCGCCCCAGGCGCCGCCGATCCCGAAGTTCCCGGTCGAGGGGAAGATCGGCACGTGCTTCCCGGGCTCGATCCGCCCGTCGAGCTGCTTCTCGATCAGGCAGCTGTAGACCGGGCCGACCTTGTGGCTCCCCGAGGGGAAGCCGTTGCCCACCAGGACCGCGATCGGTGCGCGGACTCCGGTCAGCGCCGAGGGCAAGAGCAGGTGCCGCACGGTGTCGCGCGGGGTCTTCCAGGTGATGTTGAACAGGTTGATCGGGTCGAGGGGGGCGCCGTGGAGCGCAGCCAGGACCTTCTCCCGCAGGTCCGCGGGGAGCAACGAGGGGTCGCGCATTTCGGCGAAGGTCGGGCCGTAGACGTAGTTGGACATGCAAACCTCAGGGCGCAAGGGTAACCGAGCGCCTGGGCCATTCATGCGTTTTTTCAGCCCTTGATCGCGGCCAACCCGTCGCGGATCTCGCGCAGCAGGGCCTGGGCGGCCGGGCTGGCGAGGCGCCCTCCCCCGCCGGCGGGTCCCTGTCCACGCTTGCGCTTGGGCGTGCGGACGCCGAGCCCGGCGCCCTTGAACTGCTTCACCCGGCGCAAGATCGTGTCGCGCAGCTCCTCGGGGTAGCTCACGCCCTTGATCAACCCGCGGTGCGCGCCGACCGCAGCGCCTTGCTGGGGGTTGACCACCGCGCCGCCTCCCGCGGTCTCGACGATCAAGTCGCCGATCCCGAAGTAGCGCTGCAGCGGGCCCTGGTCGAACTTCACGTTCTGAATGTTCGCGAACGAGAGGGTCACCTCCTCGAGCCCGACGACCCCGCGCCGCAGACGCAGCGCCTGGTCCGTGAGGGTGTAGCGCAGCATGTCGAGCTCGAGGTGCAGGACCGCGTAGCTAAAGGCCAACGAGGCGAGCACGAAGCCCGCGATCAGGACCCCTGCCACGGGGATCAGCGCCGGCGGAACGTCCGGGAACGCGTTGGGCCCGAGGAGCGCCTCGTGGAAGAAGCCCAGCACCAGCGCCCCGACCACGATCCCCAGCGCCGGGACCGTGCCGATCAGGAAGCCCAGCATGCGGTAGTGGAGGTAAGCCTCGTCGGGGTTGTAAGTCTCGACCTTGGTGGGGTCGCCGTGGGGGATCGGCGGGTTGCCCTCGGGGAGCTTGAGGATCCGCCGGGGGAGGGCGAGCCAGGCCTTGTTGCTCACGCGTCCTCCGGCTGGGGCGGGGCGAGGCTGACGCCGCGCGCCGGAGGCTCGAGGCGCGCCCGCAGCCGCGCCACCTCGTCACGGATCGCGGTCAAGAGCTCCAGGGTCGGGTCTTGCTCGACGGCAGCTTGGGGCTCGTCCTGGTCGTCGTCGTCGGCGCCCCGCATGCGGGTGTAGAGGAAGTCGCGGATCCCGTCGTAGTCGCGCAGCCCAAACAGGGAGATCTCTGCGCCCGCGCTGGCCGAGGCGGTCTGCACGTCGACCGTGCCCAGGCCGAACTGGCGCTCGAGGAAGCCCCGGTTGAGGTGAATGTCCTGGATCTTGTCGAAGGTGATGTACGACTCCTTGCGGAACAAGAAGCCCCACATGACGCCCACCCCCTCCTGATCGAAGCGGTAGCGGGTGGTGAAGTAACGGATCAGGATCGGGATCAGGCCCAGGAGCCCCATGCCGCAGGTCATGATCCCCAGGAACAGGCCGATCAGCAGCGAGAGGTAGAGCTGGCGGGGGTCTGGACGGTCGACGGTGGGGAGCGCGTTGTTCACGGGGGGCAGTGTCCCAAGGGGTGGGTCGGGGGCGCAATCCCCCCCCGGCCCCGGTCCCGGCCGAGATGCTTCCGCGCTGGCAAACCACCCCCGATCGCGTATACTTCTCGACGCCCCGGGGTGTGGCCTAGTCTGGTAGGGCGCTTGACTGGGGGTCAAGAGATCGAAGGTTCGAATCCTTTCACCCCGATGGCTCGAAGGCCTCGCAAGTTCGCTTGCGAGGCCTTCGTCTTTGGTTGGAGGTCGCTTCAGCTCCCGTGGATCACGCGCTTGATCGCGGCCCCCATGGACGCAAACAGGCCGACTGCGGGTTTGGGCGGCTCGTGGCGCGCGAAGCGCGTGCTGCCGCAGCTGCACTGACGATTGGTCGAGAGGCAGGCGCGGTCGTAGGTCGCCTGGCAGCCGAGGCAGCTGTAAGCCTCCTCCCCCACGAGCGACGCGTAGCAGCGCGCGCAGCGCAGGTCCTGACCTTCACGGAGCTTGCTGCCCCAGACACGGTTGGTCGGGTCCACGGTCTACCCGCAGGCCACGGGGTCGATCGGCGAGGACAGGTCACGCAGGAGCGCACGCACGCTCGAGTAGCGGCGCTCAGGCTGGATCCGGGTCATGCGCGTCAAGCAGCGCCGCAGCACGGGGCCGAGGTTCGCGGGGAACTCGACCGGTCGGGTCGAGAGCGCCGCGAGGAGCTGCACGCCGCCGAGCTTGGGGAACGCGGTCTCCCCGGTCGCCGCGAAGCGAACGGTGAGCCCGAGCGAGAACTGATCGGTGCGTGAGTCGAGGTCGCGCGCGGAGATCTGTTCCGGTGACATGAAGGCCGGGGTGCCGAGGAGCGTGCCGACCTCGGTCAGCATGCGGTCACCGCTCGACTTGGCCAGTCCGAAGTCGATCAGGACTGGGTCGGCTGGGTTGCCGTCCCGGAGGATCACGTTGTCGGGCTTGATGTCCCGGTGCACGAGGCCCTGCTTGCCGATCGCCTCCAGGGCCTCTGCGGTCGCGGTCAGCAGAGCGAGCAGCTCGTCGTCGCCCATGGGCCCGAAGCGCGAGATCGTCTTCGAGAGGGTCGGCCCTTGGACGAACTCGAGCGCGGCGTAGAGCCGCCCCTCTTGCTCCCCGAAGTCGATCAGGCGCACCACGTGGCGCGACTTCACGAGCGAGAGGGTGTAGGACTCACGGAGGAAGCGTTGACGATGCTGGAGCTCGGAGCCGCGCAACGCGTGGAGCACCTTCAACGCGACGGGGGTGTCGGTCTCGATGTCGTGGGCCACGTAGACCGCACCGAAAGAGCCAGTCCCCAGCGGGCGCTCGATCCGGTAGCGACCGAAGGCGAGGTTCCCCCCAGGGAGCTTGGTCCCAGCACCAGGCTGGGCGGCGGCGGCCTTCTTCTTGCGCGCGAGCAACAGCGAGCACTTGGCGAGGAGCTCCCCCATGGACACAGGCTTGGTCAGGTATTCGTCGGCGCCCGCGTCGAACCCTCGGAGCATGTCCTCCTCCGAGCCCAGGGCCGAGAGCAGGAGCACGGGGGGAGCTTCTCCGCCGAGCGCCTCCTGCATGCGCTCCACGAAGTCGATCCCGTTTCCGTCGGTGAGGCGAATGTCGCTGATCAAGAGGTCTGGCGGGTCTCCAAAGAGCAGCTCGGCGTCTTTCAGCGACTCGTAGGTGGTCACCGCGTATCCACGCTTCTTGAGGATCTCACTGAGCAACATGCGCAAGGACGAGCTATCCTCGAGGATTGCAATTCGACTCATGATCGCTCCGAGGGCTGGGTGGTCAGGCACGCGGTCGTGCGTGGCTCGTCGGCAGGCAGGGCCAAGGCGCGCTTCGTTGGGTCCTCCATCCGGGGCCCGGCGCCGAGCTGGTTGAGCAGCTCCGCGGCGCTCTTGGGGCGCTTGGCGGGATCGACCTGGACTAGGCGCTGCAGGACCTCGCGCAGCTCCCGGGGCACGGTGTCGGGAATCGGGTAGGTCTCCTGAGCCAGGCGCTGGAGGAGCTTGAACCCGCTCAAGCCCGGCCAGGCCTGCTGTCCCGTGACTGCGAAGCGGATCACGTGGCCCAGGCTGAAGAGGTCGGCGCGGAAGTCGATGGGACGGCCGAGCACGTATTCCGGGGCCATGTAACCCGCGGTCCCCACCAACACATCCGGGTCGGTCAGGAAGTCCTGCGAGGGGCTCCGGGCGAGCCCGAAGTCGACGAGCACCGGCCAGGCCGGATGGTCGTCGCGCAGGATCACGTTCCCCGGCTTGAGGTCACGGTGCACCATGCCGTGGGCCTGCAGGCTGTCGAGGGCCATGGTCAGGCCCATGAGCAGATTGAACGCGTCGTCGGGGGAGAAGGGGCCGTGGGTGCCCACGCGGTCCCACACGGTCGTGCCCTCGATCAGCTCGAGCACCATGAACTCGCGCCCTTCGTGACGACCGAACTCGACGAGCTGCGGAGTGTGCGCGCAGTCGACCGCGAGCAAGGAGTAAGCCTCGCGCTGCAGACGTTGGCGGGACTCGGGGAGCGCGCGGGACTTACCCTGAGCGATCTTCAGCGCGACCTCCTGGTGCGTGCGCTCGTCGCGCGCCTTGAACACCACCGCGTTCCCACCGCGGCCCAAGCTGCCCTCGATTCGGTAGCGCCCGGCGTAGAGATCACCCACGCCCAGTTCGAGGGGGAGGTCAGGCTCCGTCGGGACGCGCGCGTCGAGCAGTCGCTTGACGCGTACGATCAGCTGCGCGCGCGAGAGCGGGGGAGTGAGAACCTCGTTCGCCCCCGCGGCGTGGGCGCGGAGCACCGCGTCTTCGGTGTCGCGGGCAGCCACGAACAGGATCGGGAGCTGCTCCTTCGAGCCCAGCTTGCGCAGCCGCGCGACCAGCCGCAGCGCGGAGCCCGCGAGGTCGCCGTCGATCAGCCACAGGTCGCTGGGCGTGTCGAGCAGAGGCGCCGCCTCGCCCTCCCCCGTGACCCGGGTCACGGTGTGCCCACGCTGCTCGAGGATCCCCGCGACCCAGGAGCCCTGCTCGGCGCTCGCTTCGACGCACACGATCGAACCCATGCTCAGTCACCTCCCTCGAGGTATTGGGGCAGCTCGAAGTCCTCACCCGGGAACAGCGCGCCGATCGTCAGCGGGCGTGTGTCCGGTCGCCTCCTCGGCGCGGGCTGGCTCGCCCGCGAGCGGCGGCAGGTTTCGGTCTCCTCGCGGGCGGCGTCGAGGGGGTTGCGCACGGCCTCGGCGATCGCCTGGTCCTGCGCAGCGCCGGGGTCCAGCACCCCCCCCAGGGAGGCCATGAGGCCGTAGCCGAACACGCTGATCAATTCGAGGTCCGAGCGGTCGAAGGGCGGAGCGTCCCAGCGGCGCACCAGGGTCAACGCTCCGGTGACCCGCGGCCGACCGGCCTGCCGGAGCGGGACGCACGCCACGGGCATGCGCTCGTTGTCGTGGAGGCAAGCCGCCATGCCCGTGTTGAACACGTAGTCGAGGATCGCGGGGTCGCAATCGAGGATCTCGCCCTGGGGTGAGGAGCAGATCACCTTGGAGTGCTTGCCGGTGGGGAGCGCGCCGATCAAGAACGCCCGCCGAGCGCAGAAGTGGTTCGCGATCAGGTCGAGGGTCTGACAGCTGAGGTCCGTGGCGCTGGTAACCCGCCGTCGCACCTGGTCGCAGAGCCCCAAGGCGTGTCGAACCCAGTAGGTCGGTTGCTCCTCGCGCAGGAACCGGTCGGGGGACACCCAACACTTCGTCCATGTATCCCGGCTCGAACTCATGGGCCCCCTCCCTTCTGCGCCAAGGACTGCAACGCCCTTGCCAGGAGGCGCGCGGGTGGAAGTTCCATGACTGCAAGGATTGCCGAGGTCAATCCCCCCCTCCCCCCCCCCCCCCTCCGGGGGCACTGCCCCCCCCCCACGGCCCGCCCGGAC
>JAGQRJ010000512.1 GCA_020425635.1 Planctomycetota bacterium
AGGGGGCTCGTCCCGAGCCCCCTCGCGCTCGCAGCTAAGCTGCTCGCGCTCACCCCAAGGGAGCCGCAGGCGCTGGGGCGCTTCGCGCCCCCTTCGCAGCTTTTCTAGGGGGCTCGTCCCGAGCCCCCTCGCGCTCGCAGCTAAGCTGCTCGCGCTCACCCCAAGGGAGCCGCAGGCGCTGGGGCGCTTCGCGCCCCCTTCGCAGCTTTCGCTGCGAAGGCTCCGCGTGGGCGAGGCGCTGCGAAGGCGGCCCTGGCGTTCTCGCCAACCCCTCTCCCGACGCCCGCGCCGCGCGGCGTAAGTCGATCGCAGCCCGTAGACTCCAGGCATGGCGCGCAGACTCCCTCTCCCGTTGGCGGTGTTCTTCACCTTCCAGGGGCTGTTCGCCTGCTGCGCGTCGGGTCGCGTCGACCGCGTCGCCGACGAGTTCGAGGTCTACCTCCAGGTCGAGAGCCTCTGGGAGCGCGGGACCTTGGCGATCGACCAGGTGCCCGACGCCGTGTTCTTCGGGGCCACCGGGAACGACGGGCACCGCTACGCCCCCTACGGACCGGGGGCGGCGTTCACCGCGCTCGGCCACCACGCCCTCGGGCGCGCGCTGGTCGGCGCGCTGGGGCTCACCCGGGCGCGGGACCCGGTCGCGTTCACGGAGCTCCTGGCGCTGGTGACCTCGCTCAGCACCAGCACCTGGGCCGCCCTCGCGGTGGCCGGGCTCTTCGTCTGCGTGCGGGCCCTCGGGGGCTCGGAGCGGCGCGCCCTGGCCGTCAGCGGCCTCCTCGGGCTGGGGTCCTTCCTCTGGCCCTACGGGACCTGCTTCTACTCCGAGGCCGTCGCCGCCGCGTGCTTGCTGTGGGCGACCGCCTGGCACCTGCGCGGTCGCCCGTGGTTCGCGGCGGGCGCGCTCTGCGCGCTGGCGCTGGTCAAGGCGACCCACGCCTGCATGGCGGCGGGGCTGCTCGGCGCCGCGCTGTGCCTCCCCAGCCAACGCCGGTGCGCCCTGGGCTACGCGGCGGCGATCGGCGCCGCCGCCTGCGTGCACGCGGGCTACAACTGGACGCGCTTTGGGGACGCCTTCGACTTCGGCTACCGCTGGACCGAGAGCGGGCTGTTTGGTCTGGGCGCCGGGGGAGCCCCTGCCCAGCCCCGCCCGTTCGCCCTCGCGCGCCTGCCGACGGGGCTCCTGGGGCTCCTGCTCTCTCCGGGGAAGTCGCTGCTGCTCTTCGCCCCGGGCCTGGCCTTGCTCGCCGACCCGGCTCGCTGGCGAGCCTGGCGCGGCGCGCGCTGGGTGTACATCCTGGCCCTGGGAGGCCTGGTGGTCGGTCTGGGGTTCTTCGGCTCCTACTTCTTTTGGGAGGGCGGCTACGCCTTCGGGCCGCGGCACCTCTTGCCCGCCGCGCCCCTCGGGCTCTTGCCCCTCGCCCGCGCGCCGTTGCGCGGCTACCGCGTGGCCCTCGGCCTCGGCTGCGCGGTGGCCTTGCTCGGGGCGAGCACCCCCTTCCTCGAGGACCAGAGCCTCGGGGAGGACCGCTCGCGCGAGGTCTACTACTGGGTCGACCACGACGCCGCGCCAGGCGTCCCCAAGAACCGCTACCGCCTCGCCTACCTGCCCTGGGGTCGCGCGGCGGCCCGCTTCGCCTCGGGGCTCTCGGCCACCGAACCCGAGGATGGCCTCACCTGGCTCGCGCCGCGGCTGCGCGCGCTGCAGGCAGCCACCCGCGGCGCCTACCCCGCGTGGGTCGCGTTTTCGCTCCCCGCCATGGCCTGGGTGCTCCTCGCCCTCGGGGGCTCGTCCATCGCCTGCGCGAGGCCCAAATCCAACCTAACCCCAGACCCCTCAGACTCTGGAGGAGCAGGGGGAATCGTCTCATGATACGCGTTCGGTCCCACCAATACGTGTCAATCGGTTCATCCTCGGGGGTGTGGACACCCTTGGCCAATGACTTAGCGCCCACTCGATTGGGCCCTGAGTTGCATGAGAACGAGCAAGGACGCGCCCTGGCGCAAGGAAGTATTGCCGTGAGTCGATCCATTCTGACCAAGCTCTTGTTCTCCTTCGTCGCGGTGGCCGCGACCAGCCTGCCGCTGCAGGCGCAGGAGACCCCCACCACCCCGCCGAGCTCTGCGGCCGTGGCCAACATCGAGGCCGCGATCGCCGACATGCAGGCCGCGAAGAACCGGGCCGTCGTCGCGGGGGACCAGGCCGAGGTCGAGCGCCTGAACGGGATCATTACCCGGCTGCGGGCAAACCTCGACCAGCAGAAGAACCAGGAGGCCTTCGACCGCACGAAGCAAAACCTCCGCGACAACATGGAGGAGGCGAGCTCCAAGGGCCTCACCGGGCAGGTCAACGAGATCGCCAAGTCCATCGAGAACGTGAACAACCTCGAGCAGTCGGCCAACGAGCACCGGACCGCTGCGGCCAACGCCGACAGCCGGGACGCCCGCAACACCGCGGGGACCAGCACGACGCCGCCGGCCACCACGAACAACCAGCCCGCCCGGAACAACGACCCCTACGGCTACAACCGCAGCCGGGTCGGCGAGAAGGTCGTCGAAGGCCTGTTCGGCGTGGGCACCGCGCTCCTGCAGAGCTGGCTCAACGGCAGCCAGAGCCCGGACGAGCGCGCGGCCATGGACCGGATCTTCGCGAACAACGACGCCGCGGTCGCGGGCGCTGACCCCTCGAACCCGGGCACCCCGATCTACGGACCCAACGGCGAGATCATTGGCTACGACCGCACCGGCGACAACAAGGTCGACTCCAAGGACACCGACGGCAACGGCACGCCGGACACCTTCGCCGGCGGCAGCTACGACGACGACTACACGAACTACAGCGACCCCAGCGAGTTCGCCTACGACGACTACACCAACAACGACACCTCCGACGCCTTCAAGCCGGCCACCCTCGGCAACGTCGGCGGCGGCGGCGCGAGCGCTGGCGACACCGGCGGCGCCTCCCTCGGCGGCGACACCGGCGGCGACGACGACGCGGACGCCGACGAGGACGAGGACAAGGACGAGGACGCCGACAAGGACGAGGACAAGGACGAGGACGAGGCTGACGACGCCGACCTCGCCGACGCCGACGACTCCAAGTCGCGCAGCTCGAGCTCCAAGGACGGCGACGGGATCGACGCCGAGGTCAAGGACTTCGTCGGCCGGATCTTCATTCTGCCCAAGGACGCGATCACCGCGGCCGTCGCCACCGGCGGCGTCGACGCGGTCGGCAACCAGGCGCCCGGCGCGGGCGACGGCTTCGCCGACGACGGCTGGAACGACTCCGACAACGGCGACTGGGCCGACGAGGAGGACGACTGGGGCTGGGAAGAGAACGAGTGGGGCTCGGACAAGCCCGCCGCTGACCCGACCGCTCCCGCCGCCGAGCCTGGCGTCCCCGCCATGGGCGCCCCGCTGACCCCCGAAGAGGAGCTCCTGAAGCAGGAGATCATCAAGGTCGAGGCCGAGATCGCCAAGTGGAACAAGGCCGAGCGCGACAAGAAGCTCCAGCTCGAGGACCCCTACGCCTTCGAGACCACCCGCGGGCTGCAGGGCGAGGCCGAGGACCCCTTCAAGGCCTACCGCAACGAAGACGGCAAGCTCGACTTGACCAAGGTGAACGTCTGGATCATCGTCGACGACACCTGGAAGGAGCCCGTCACCGCGGACCCCGCCGGTGGGACCACCGTTCCCGCCGAGACCGGCGCGCCCCAGGAGTTCGCTCCGACCCGCATGCGCCTGATCGTCCCCGACGAGCTGCTCGATCGCTTCGAGCCGATCCAGGGCGGCTGGGTCAGCCTGCGCGGCACCCCGGTCGAGGCCGAGTTCAACCCGGCCGTGTTCCCCGGCCTGAAGGGCTCCGTGCAAGACCTCGACCTGGTCCAGGTCCTCGCGGTGACCAAGGAAGAGCCGGCCGACCTCGAGAACACCGAGTATTCGGACTACTAGCGTGGAGGGCCTCTTCGAGGCCCCTCACCCCTCGAACGAACGAACACCCGCGCAGCCCCGTCCGTCGACGGGGCTGCGCTCGTTCCGATTCGGTTGGGGTCGCGCCGCGTCCCGAGTTCAGGAGGCGGGAGGCGAGTTGAGCACCTTGCGCAGCAGCGCCTCGAAGCTCTTCAAACGGTAGGGCTTTTGAATGAAACCGGCGAGGCCGCTCCCCGCGAAGCGGTCGGTGGCGTCCTGCTCGGAGTAGCCGCTGCTCAGGATCACCCGTGCGCTCGGGTCGAGGTCGCGCAGCCGGCAGAAGGTCTCGTAGCCGTCGACCTCGGGCATGGTCATGTCGAGCACCACCACGTCCGCGCGACGCTCGGCATACTTCGCCAGACCCTGCAGGCCCCCGCTGGCGGTCGAGGCCTCGAGGCCCAGCGAGGAGAGCAGGGCCCTGACGACCACCAGGACCTCGGGTTGGTCGTCGATCACGAGCACGTGACCGCTGAGGCATTCCGGGGGGGGACCCTCGCCTCGTTGCGAGCGCTGTGGAGGATCTCCCGCCGCCGGGAGCGAGACGGTGAAGGTCGTGCCTTCGCCGACCGCGCTGCGCACGCGGATCGCCCCCCCGTGACCCTTCACGATCCCCAGCACCGCGGCCAGCCCCAGCCCGCGACCCGTGAACTTGGTCGTGAAGAAGGGGTCGAAGATCCGCGCCTGCGCCTGGGGGCTCATGCCAGAGCCGTCGTCGGCGACCTCCAGCACGACGTAGGTCCCTGGGGCGAGCTCGTCGTGGAGGTCGAGCTGCCTGAGGACCTGCAGGTCGTAGCGCCGCGCGGCGACCCGGAGGCTGATCGATCCTCCCGGCTCCACGGCCTCCGAGGCGTTGGTGATCAGGTTCAGGACCACCTGGCGCATTTGCACCACGTCGACCTTCACCGTGGTTCCTCGGCTCGCGAGGTCGAGCTGCAAGGCGGCGCGCTTGCTCACGGAGACCTCGAGCAGCTCCGCCATGTCGCGCACGAGCGCCGCGAGGTCCACTGCCTCGACCGCGAAGCGACCCTTCCCCGAGTAGGCGAGCAGCTGCTGGCAGAGGTCGGAGGCTCGCTGCGCGGCGTTCCCGATCGCCTCCAGGTTTCGCGCGGCCTCGTGGGACCGGCCGAGGGACTTCAAGGCGAGGTCGGCGTTGCCGAGCACCGCGACCAGCAGGTTGTTGAAGTCGTGCGCGATCCCGCCCGCGAGGACGCCCAGGCTCTCGAGGCGCTGGGCTTGCTCCGCGCGCTCGCGGAAGGCTTGTTCCTCCGCCGCGGCGGTCTGCTCGCGGGTGACGTCTCGCACCGCCCCGATCAGGCGCCGGGGCTCGCCGCGCGCGTCGAGGGCGACCTGCCCCACCACCTGCAGCCAGCGGGGCTCGCCCGCGAGCCGGTGGGTCAAGGTAAAGCCGCCCGTCGGGTGTTCGAGCAGCGCCTCGAGCTCCCTCTGGAGTTCGGCGCGGTCCTCGGCGTGGGCCAGGGCGCAGTAATCCGCGAAGCTCGCCCCCGGAGCGAGCAGCGGGAACGCGAGCTCGTTCGACGCGTCCCAGCGCCAGGTCCCCTCGACGAGCTCCCAAGCCCACACCTGCATGCCGGCGGCGTCGAAGGTGAGCTTGAGCTGGGCCGAGCGCAGGCGCTGCTCGCTGACGTCGCTCGAGACCGCAATGCTGCGCAGGTACTCGCCGTCTGCGTCGTAGATCGCGACCCCCGAGAGCAGCACAGGGAGGAAGTCGCCGTTCTTCTTGACGAAGTCGTAAGAGACCATGCGGCACTCGCCCGTGCGAAAGAACGCGGGGAGCACGGTGTCGCGGGCGTAGGCTCGCGAGGCAGGGCTGAGGAACTCGACCGAGGGCTGGCCGACCACCTCCTCCCGGGCGTAGCCCAGCACCCGCAACCACTCGTCGCTCACGTCGAGAATGCGACCGTCCGCCCCAATCGAGTGAACCATGACCGGCGCTCGCACGAAGTCGCCCAGGTCCTGCCCGTCGTCGCCGCGCCCCACACGTTCCTCCCCCGCCAGTCTACGCGGGCAGCGTGTTGGGGACCAAGCGCCTGGACGTCGCGGTGAGCCTGACGGAGCCGTGAGCTTCCAGGGGCTCGTCCCGACCCCCTGGAAGCCGAAGGTCGGGCCCTACTGAGGGAGCGAGCCGCTCAGGCCGGGGGTCGCGAGGGCCACGATCGGCTCGCCGATTCGCAGCCGCGAGACCCGCATGTAGCCCTCGACGTCGCCCCGCTTGACGCGGGCGTAGCGCCCGCTGCGCGAGAGCCCGAGCACCTGCACGTCGTCGCCCGCGCGGACCACGCCCTGGAACGCGCCGCTGCGGGTGAGGATCGAGAATCGGGTCACCTTGGCGCGCACCGCCTCGAGGTAGACCTTGGTGATCGTGTTCGTGTTGAGGTCGCTGAAGACCCAGCCGTCGACGACCACGAGGTTCGAGCCCGCGCGGTGTAAGGCGCGCGCGGCGGGTCCGTAGAGCGGCGCCGACGACCCGGCGGTCAGCAGCCGCGGCCGCCCCGCGCCGGGCTCCAGGCTGCCCGCGAGCGCGGTGTTGCGGACAGGGTAGAGCACGTCGACGACCTGCAGTTCGCCCGCGGCCCCGCGCTGGCCGCTGACCTTGACGGTCTCGCCGCGGAAGCGGCGGATCGTGGCCGCCAGGTCGCCGCGCAGGGTGTAGCTCTCCTGCGGACCGCGCAGCTTGACCTCGCCGCCCTCGAGCACGACCTCGCCCTTGAACTCGTCGTCGCCGACGACGGCGCCGGTCTGGATCACCTGCTCGCGGAGCTCGGTCAGCTTGGCGACGAGGCGCTCGAGGCGGAAGGCGTAGCCCTCGTAGTAGCCGGGCTCGCCCGCGGTCGCCCCCGCGTTGTCGGGGTTCTGGGAGGCGGCCGACAGCGCGAAGGTCACCGGCGGGGCGATATGAACCGGGGTCGGCAGCTGGGCCGGGAGGGTGTTCATGCGCGCCATGCGCACGCGGAAGGCCAGGTCACGCAGCTCGTCCGAGCTCAGCTGGGCCACCTTGGGCAAGATCAGGACCTCGCGCAGGAGGTAGCCCTGCTCGACCCGGGCGCTGCCGTCGGCCAGGATCGTGATCGTCTGGGTGAAGGCGTCCGCGCCGAGCGGCGTGCGGGTGCTGAAGCTCAGCGTGTCGAAGGTCGGGAGGCTCGCGAGGACCTCGCTGCGGATCGCCTCGAGGGTCGCGTCGAGGGGCTGCAGGCGATCGCGCAAGGCCTGCGAGATCAGGGGCTTCATGCCCGAGGCGACCTGATCCGCGCCGTTGTGCGTGAGCACGTAGCTCACCGCGGGCGCGTCCATGAGGCTCGGGTCGTCGCCGAGGTCGGCAGGCACGCTGGGGAAGTCGACCTGGGCCAGCGCCATGCGCAGCTGCGTGACTTGGGCCGGGCTGATCTGGCCGGTGACGTTCGTCACGTCTTGGCTGCCGGGGGCGCGCTCGTAGATCGAGACGGCGCCGGCGCGGGTGACCTCGATCGACTTGGCGTGGAACAAGGAGCCCTCGGAGCGGCGGAAGGCGTCGAACTCCACGGAGGTCGCCTGGGCTGCGAAGCGCGCGACCAGGCCGCCCATGGCCGGGCGGGGCACCTTGACCACGTGGTAGGGGGAGGTGAAGGCCTGGGTCACGATCTCGCCCGGGCCCGGTGAGCGGGAGAAGACCTGGACCTCGAGCACGGTGGTCAGCGAGATCGCGGGCCCCCCAGGCACGGAGGGCGCGGGCGGGATCGCCTCGACCGCGCGGATCTCGATCCCGTAGCCGCCGGTCGGGCGCATGCCCATGCGCGCGACCAGGAGGGCGTCGCGGGAGAAGTCGACGGTGACCCCGGGCGGGATCAGCCCAGCGGAGCCGCTCGCGATCAGCTCTTGCTCGGACTGGATCAGGGCCTGCAGCGGCGTGGGCGGGCCTCCGCTGCTGCCGCGGGCGATGGTTTCGAAGGGGTAGCTCTGGGCAGACGCGAGGCCGGGGAAGGCGAGCGCCACCAGGACCCCGAGGGTCCCGAGGGAACGGTTCATGGGTGCTTCTTTCTTGGCGCGGCCGTTCCACCTCACCCCATTGGGACGGACCGCTGTTGACCGGGACGTCGCAAGGCCCACGCCAAACCCGCTGAAACGCAAGTGCGACCGCCTGCGGGCACCAAGTCGTGGCCGAGCAAGGCCATGGGGTTCGCCCCCCCCCGAGGCCCCCGGGCGGCCCGGGCGAAACCAAGGCCCAGATCTGGGCAGCCGGCCTCGTAATCTCCTTGGCGGCGCTTACAATTCCGGCCCTTGGAGGAAGCCATGGAACACGCTGCAAGCGGATCGCTCAACGAGCGCAGCGAAGGCCCGGTCATGCTCGCCGCCGGGATCGCCGCCCTGATCGCCCTCGTGGGCCTGCTCAGCGGCCGCGCCGCCCCCCCAGCCGAGCACGGGAGCGAGCACGGCGCCGCGCTGGTCAGCGCGCCGAGCGACGGCTACGTGCGCACGGTCACTGGCTCGGAGGCCGCCGCGGCGACCGCCGCGCGCGAGGCGTCCGAGGCCGCCAAGCTCGTGCTCGGGAAGGGCGGCAACGCCTACGACGCGCTGATCGCGGCCAGCTTCGCCGTGTCGGTGGTGCGTCCGCACTCGACCGGGATCGGCGGCGGCGGCTTCGTCGTGTGGCGCGACGCCGACGGGACGGCGGGCACGATCGACGGCCGCGAGGAGGCGCCGCGCGCCTCCCACCGCAACGTCTACCTCGACGCCGACGGCGAGATCCTCCCCGACCAGCCCTCGCTGCTCGGGCCGCGGGCCGCGGGCGTCCCCGGCCTGGTCGCCATGCTCTACGACCTCTATCAGGCGAAGGGCACCAAGCTCCCCGGCAAGACCGAGTGGAAGAACCTCGTGCAATACGGGATCGAGTTCGCCGAGCGGCGCGGAGACGAGGCCGGTGGCTTCGTCGTCCGCGAGCAGCTCGCGGCCGAGCTCGAGGACAAGGCCGGCGACCTCGCCCGCTTCCCCTCGACCGCGCGCGTGTTCCTCCCCCACCAGGGGCGCCCCCCGGTCGCCGGCGAGCGCTTCTACCAGGAAGACCTCGCGCAGACCCTGCGCGCGATCGCGGCGGACCCCCGCGCGCTCTACCGCGGCGAGCTCGCCGCGGAGATCGAGCGCGCGACCGGGAAGTGGATCACCCGCGAGGACCTCGCGTCCTACGCCGTCGAGCGCCCCGCGCCGATCGTCGGCACCTACCGCGGCTACACCGTGATCTCCATGCCGCCCCCGTCGTCGGGCGGGGTGCACCTGGTCCAAATGCTGAACATTCTCGAGGGCTACGACCTCGGGAGCTATCCGCGCCTCGGCGCCGATCACCTGCACCTCCTGGCCGAGGCCATGCGTCGCGCCTACGCCGACCGCGCCGAATACATGGGCGGCGACACCACCGCCGCGATCGTCGAGGAGCTGAGCTCCAAGGAGCACGCCGCGACCCAGCGCGGGCGGATCGATCCGCGCCGGGCGACCCTCAGCGACGAGCTCGGGCCCAGCATTCAGATCGAGGAGGGTGACCACACCACGCACCTCTCCGTGGTCGACAAGCACGGCAACGCCGCCTCCTCGACCCAGACGATCAACACCGGGCTCGGCTCGAAGTTCGTCGTCGGGCGCACCGGGATCCTGCTCAACAACGAAATGGACGACTTCGCCGCGCAGCCGGGCAAGCCCAACTTCTTCGGCTTGATCCAGAGCGAGGCCAACGCGGTCAAGCCTGGCCGCCGCCCGCTCTCGAGCATGACCCCCACGATCCTGATCGACCCCGAGGGCCGCCTGGCGGCGGTCGTCGGCTCCCCCGGTGGGTCGCGGATCATCACCACCGTGCTGCAGGTGATCGTGAACGTCGTCGACTTCGGGCTCCCGATCGACCAGGCCGTCGCCGCCCCGCGGATCCACCACCAGTGGCGGCCCGACGCGCTGTGGGTCGACTCCGGGGTCTCCGTGCCGGTGTGCACCGAGCTCAGCGAGCGCGGGCACGTCGTCTACTACGGGCAGAAGACCCTCGGCAACGCGCAGGCGGTGCAGGTCCTCTACGACGGCGCGGCGCGCGAGCTGATCGCGACCTCCGACCCGCGCGGCACGGGCGAACCAGCCGCGCAGTAGGGCCCGCTCAACGCTCCCGGGCGTGCTCCCGGGCGTACGCCTGGCGGTGCTGCCGTGAGCAAAAGGGGCGCCCCGCGAGGGTCACCCGGGTCTTGCCCAGGGGGCCCCCGCAGCGCAGGCACACCTCGCCGCGAGGCTCCTCCCGGGTCTCCGCGCCGAGCTCCTCGACCTGCGTCAACCCGAGGGGCGGCCGCAGGTCACCGACGTCGACCCCGCTGCGGACCTCGAGCGCGCGGAAGCGGATCCGCTTCTTGAGCGAGCCGTCGTCGAGCAGCAGCTCGCCGCTGAGGACGGTGCCCTCCAGCGCGCGCAGGGCCTGCTCCAGGGCCTCGGGCAGGATCCCCAGCTCGAGGTAGACGTCGAGGGGCTGCACGCGGAGCTCGAGCCGCGTCGCGACCTGCAGGCTGGCCACGGGCTCGCGCGCCTGATTCACCCGCAGGCAGGTGGGCGTGCAGAGCACGGGCTGCGGCACGTGCCCCAGGGTCACGAAGAACGGGCGCGGAGGCAGCTCCTCCCGGGTCACTCGCTCTTCGCCGTCGAGCCGCAGGCCCTGCTCGCGCAGGCGGGCGTCGAGGGCCGCGCGCTCCCCCTCGTCGGCGGCGGCCTCGCGCAGCGCCGCGATCCGCGCGAGCTGCTCCTGGCGCCGCGCGGCGCGCTCGCGCCGCAGCCCGGCGTAGGCGGCGAAGGGCTTGCGCACGTACTCGCCGCGCACCAGGTCGACCTCGACCACCTCGCGCGCCGCGCGGTCGACGTAGAGCGTGCGTTGCGCTGCTCGATCGAGCAGGCGCACGAGGTCGCCGGTCGCGGCGACCTCGACTTCCCGCGGCGGACCCCCGCCGAACACCCCGTTCTGCTCGACCCGCAGCCACACGCCGTCCCCTGCGGCGGCCTGCCCCACGCCGAGGAGCGCCGCGACGGCCCACGTCCAACCCAAACCCCGCACGGTGCCTCCTGCCCTGCTCCGGTGCCGGTGAGACGCACGGTCGGCGGACGGATTCGCGCCTTTCTCCAGGGCGTCGCTGCTGCTCCTTATGCTGTGACCCTTTAGCGCCCGGACTCGGGCCTGACCCCCAGCAAGGTGAAGCGCGTTGAGCTCCTTCCGCTTGACCCCCGTCGTGCTCCTGGCCCTCGCGGGCTGCGCGCTCTTCGTGCGCCCCGACCCGGCGCCCGACCCGTCACCCGACGGCGCTCCTGCGCCCAACGCGCTCTCGGTCGAGGCGATCGACAGCAGCAAGATCGCCCCCGGGGTGAGCTCGCCCTACTGGGAGAAGGTGCGCCGCGGTGAGCCCCTGGTCGTGGCCGTGAGCCAGAGCTACCCGCCCTTCAGCGCCCCGCGGCGCGAGGGCTCGCCAGGTCCAGGCTGGGTCGGCTTCGACGTGGAGCTCGCCCAGCACCTGGGCCAGACCCTCGGGGTCCCGATCGAGTTCCGCGGGCTGCGCTCGCGCGAGATCCCCGAGGCGCTCAACGACGGCTCGGTCGACCTCGCGCTCGCGGGGCTCACCCGCACGGTCTACCGCGCCGCCCAGGTCAACTTCACCGCCCCCTACCTGACCGTGTCGCAGGGGGCCCTCGTCGAGCGCCGGCTGGTCGAGGGCAGCCGGGGCACCGACGAGGAGCGCCGACGCGACACCCTCTCGAGCTACTTCGACCTCGCAGAGCTCGCCGGGCTCAGGGTCGGGGTCACGGCCGGGACGCGGCCCGAGCGGATCGCCCGCGACAGCTTCCCGGTGGCGGAGATCCGGACCTACGCCTCGATCGACGAGGTCTCGCGCGCCCTGATCGCCGGCGAGATCAACGCGCTCGTGCACGACGCGCCCTACATTCGCGCCTGGACCGCGATCCACCGCAGTCAGGCAGGGCGCTTCAGCGCGCTGCTCGAGCCGGTGACCCAGGAGCCGATCTCGATCGCCTTGCGCAAGGGGGACCTCGAGTTCCTCCGCTTCCTCGACGCCTACGTCGAGGAGGTCCGGCTCGACGGGACCGTCGACCGGCTCTACCGCAAGCACTTCGTCGACGCCGCGTGGCTCCCGGACGCCGCGCTGGAGGGGGACCAATGAGCCGCTGGGCGATCTTTGCTTGCGCTGCGCTGCTCGGCGCCTGCCTGGCCTGGGCCGACGACGAGAGCCTCGACTACGCGGCGAGCGGGTCGCTGCGCGTGCGCGGCTTCTCGCTCCGCAGCCGGACCCTCGACCGCGACCTCGACCCGACCACCCGCCTCTCGCTCCGCCTCAGCGGCGACGACGAGCTCGACGCGACGCAGCACTTCCTCGACACGCGCCTGCGCCTGCAGCTGCGGGTCACCGCCTACGATCAGGTCTCCGCCCACCTCGCGATCGAGGTCGGCGACATTACCTTCGGTGTGGCCAAGCAGGGCGGCGCGCTCGGCACCGACGGCGTCGTGTTCGAGAACAAGAACCTCTACCTCGAGTGGCACCCCACCCGCTACAGCTTCACCCTGCGCGCCGGGCTCTACCCGCGGGAGAGCGACCCCTACGGGCTCGTACTCTCCGACGACGTCGCGGGCCTCCACGGCGAGGTCGAGCTGCTCGGGACGGGCACCGAGCTCTACGCCGACTTCATCAAGGCGGTCGAGAACTCGCGGGTCGACCTCGACAGCGACGGGATCCCCGACAACGACTACAACGACCGCACGGTGTTCCTGGCTGGGGTGCGCAGCCGCGCGCTGGGGTTGCTCGACCTCGAAGGCTTCGGGATCGCGGACATCGACAACACCCAGGACAGCCCCGTCGCCGCCAACGTCGAGCGCGACGTCTACTGGGGCGGGCTCAGCGCCTCTGTGCGCGTGGGGCCGGCGCGCCTGAGCAGCACCGGGATCTACGCCGGGGGCAAGCGCTCCCAGCCCGGGAGCCCCGGGGTGCGGATCCGCGGCTTCGCCGTCGACAACCGGCTGACGCTCTCGCTGCCCTTCTTCACGCTCGAGGCGATCTTCGCCTGGGCCTCGGGCCGCGACCCGAGCCGCACCTCGACCAACACGGCCTTCCCCACGATCGCCCCGTTCTACGGGGCCTCGGGGATCGTCTACTCGAACTTCGGCGGCCTGAACGCCACGGGCTCCAACCTCTCGGGGACCGCGCACACCACGCTCAAGCTGCGCAGCTCGCCCACGGACGGACTGGACATCGAGGCGGTCTTCCTCTGGGCCTGGTACACCTCCGACCGCGACGTGAGCCAGAACGTGAACCGCTTCAACGCGGACGCGCGCGACCTCGGCTTCGAGGCCGACCTCAACGTGACCTACGAGATCGCTCCAGGCTTCAAGACCTTCGCCCGCGGGAGCCTGTTCTTCCCCGGCCACGGCTACGTAGTTCAGCGCGACACGCGCCGACGCGGGGCGCTGAGCATGGTGATCCTGGGCGCCCAATTCTCCTTCTGAGCCCGCGAATGCAGGTGTAACTGCTCTGATAGCCCGCGCTTGCGCAGCACCCCCAAACCATCGCGAGCTGGGTGCTCCCCCTCCGCCGCGCTGCTATCCTCGGGCAGGAGTCTTGGTTGTCGAATCCCGTCGACGTCGCGCTCGTGCGCCTGGCCGTGTCTCGAGGGTTGCTCTCCCCCGGCGACGGCCAGCACATGGAGAGCCTGCACCAACAGGGGCAGGGCTCGGCGCTGCAGCTCCTCGAGGCTCGCGGCCTCGCGACCCACGACCTCCAGCGGTCCTTCGGCGGGACCCCCTTTGGCTGCGCCGCGTGCGGCTTCAGCTGCGCCGCCAACCTGCTCAGTCAGCTGAGCGCGGACCTGCGCTGCCCCCACTGCGGGAAGGCCTCCCTCGCGCCCGGGCGCTCGGCCTCGGGGCGCATGCCCGCCGGCTCGAGCTACGTCCGCCCCACCGGCGCCTACCCCCCCGCGCAGAGCCAACATGGAGCCGGGAGCGGGAGCTACGCGCAGCGGCCCTCGGGAACCGGCAGCTTCTCTGCGCGCTCGGGGACGGGGCGCTACGGCGCCGCCTCGAGCACCGGGGGCTACGTCCAGGCGCCCAACCAGGGAGGCCCGCCCAGCGGTCAGTTCGCCGCGTCGCCACCCAACGACAGCCGGCTGGAGAACACCGGCGGCTCGCACATGCCGCGCGCGCAGACCGTGATCCGCCCCGGCTCGTCGATCGGCGGCTACGTGCTCGGCCGCGAGCTGGGGCGCGGGGCCTGCGGGCACGTGTTCCTCGGGCGGCGGCCTGGGCTCAGCCGGGAGTTCGCGATCAAGGTTCTGCGTCAGGAAATGCTCGGCAGCAGCGAGGCCGTGGCGCGCTTCTATCGCGAGGCCGACGTGGCGAGCAAGCTCAACGACCGGGGCGTCGTGAGCGCCTTCGACGTCGGGCAGGACGGGCAGCACTGCTACTACGCCATGGACTACTGCCCGGGGCAGACGCTCAAGGACCGCATGCGCGAGCGCCCCTACGGGATCGAGGAGGCGGTCGAGCTGGTTCAGGAGCTCGCCCGAATCCAGGGCGTCGCGCACGGGCGGGGGGTCGTGCACCGCGACTTCAAGCCCTCGAACATCATCCTCGCCGAGCCCGACGGGCACCCGCGGGTGACCGACTTCGGCCTCGCTCGCGACAACTCGGTCACCGGGCAGTCGTTGAGCCGCACGGGCGACCTGATCGGCACGCCGATCTACATGGCCCCCGAGCAGCTCCTCGGGGAGCGCGCCGACGTCCGCGCGGACGTCTACGCCCTGGGGGTGATCCTCTACGAGCTGCTCTGCGGGAAGCGCCCCTTCGAGGCGCCGACCACGGTCGAGCTCGCCACCATGGTCCTCGACGGGCGCCCGACTCCCCCGCGCACCCTCAACCCCGCGATCGACCCCGAGCTCGAGGCGATCGTGCTCCGCGCGTTGGCCAAGGAGCGCGACGACCGCTACCGCAGCGGCGCAGACTTCGAGGCCGCGCTTCGAGACTATCGCTCCCGGGGCGAGGCGAAGCGCGCGGAGTCCTCCCCGGGGCGGCCAGCGCGCAAGGCCTCGCCGCGCCGGGGGAGCTCGCGGTCGAAGCTCCCGCTGATCGTGGGCGTGGCCGCGGCGATCGCGGTGGCTGGGGTCGGGGGGGGGCTGCTCTTCGCGTCGCACCAAGCGGAGCAGGAGCGCCTGGCGCAAGAAGGCCGCCTCGACCAGGCGCTCGCGAAGGCCGCCCAGCTCGCCAGCGCGGGAGCGTGGGAGGACGTAGCCCGGAGCCTGCTCGAGGCTCAGCCGCTGGCAGACGCGCTGCAGCACCCCGAGCGCTTCGACGAGGCCCTCGGCGAGCACGGGGCGGCCTACCTCGCGGCCCTCGACGCGGGCTCCGCGGAGGACCTCCGCGCCGCGGAGTCGCGCTTGAGGGTGCTCGAAGGCTGGCCCGGGTTCGCGCGGGCCCCCGCGCTCGCCAAGGAGGTGGCCGAGGTCCGCGAGCTGCTCGAGGCGCGCCAGGAGCTCGCCAGCCTCTCGCGAAAGGCGGCGCAGGGCGCGCCCTACGAAGACCTGCAGGCCGACCTCCGCAGCCTCGAGGCCGAGGTCGTCCCGCGGCTGAAGCCCTACGTGCAGCTCGCCCGGGTCGAGTTCGCGGTCCGACGGGGCAAGCTCTACGAGGGCGAACAGCTCGCCGGCGGGCTGCTCGGCGCGCTGCGTCTGCCCCCGGAGATCGACCGCGCCGCGCGGCTCGCGCAGGTCGTGAGCGTCCTCTGGCAGGAGCGCCACCCCGACGCCCAGCGCCTCGCCCAGGCGTTGAGCACGCGCTGGCCCGACACCCGGGAGGGCAAGCTCGCCGACTGCCTGTATCGCTTCTCGCTCGTCGACCTCGGGGCCGCCCAGGACCGGGTGCGCCTGGTCGTCGAGCAGCACCCCGACTGGCTGCCGGCGAAGGTCTTCGGTGCGGTGTTGGTCTACTACACCGACGACGGCGGGCTCGCGCGGGATTGGCTGAGCACGGTCAACGAACAGCAGCCCGACAACCTGTTCTTGCACTACGCCTCGGCGCTCTCGGGGGCGCGAGAGCAAACGTTGGAGGGGGCGAACGAGGCGACCTCGCACCTGCAGACGGCCCTGAACGAGGGCGCTCCCCCGCTGCTCGACGTCATGACCAGCGTGGCCTGGGTCCTCCGCTTCTCGCGGCAGGAGGCAGAGTCTCAAGCGCTGCTCGAGCAGGCCGAGCGGATCTATCCCTCGAGCGGGGAGCTGCGCTTCACCCGCGCCGTGTTCAAAATGTTCAACGCCTTCGGCGCCCTGCGCCAAATGCAGATCCAGAAGGGGAGCGAGATCGCGGAGGAGGCCGCCGAGGAACTCCGCCGCTGCAAGGCCGAGAACCCTCAGGCCTTCGCGCGCTCGGTGCTGCGCATGCCCGCGGAGTGGCGCGACGGGGTGCAGATCGTGATGGACTCGCCCAAGGGCGAGGTCCTGAGCACGGTGCGCAAGATGCTCATGAGCGGCGGGCTAGGGGGCGGGAGGCGCCGCCGCTGAGCCCGCACGCGCTCAGCGCGCGGCGGCCTCGACCCGCTCCAGCCAGGCGAGGGTCGCCTCGACCGGGGTGACCCCGGCGAGCGGGGTGACCCGCGAGCCTGGGCAGACGAGGGTCGGGGTGCCCGCGAGCTCGACCTGCGCCAGGCGAGGGTCGCCGGGGGCGACCAGCTCGACCCCCCGGGAGCCGCTCAGCCGGGCGAGGACCCGCGGGTCGCCGAGGGTGTCGACGAGCATGGCCTCGCAGTAGGCACACCCGGGCTTCACCACCAGCAGGAGCGCGGGGCGCGGCCCCTCGAGCTCGAGCACCGCGGCGCGGCGCGCGACGTCTTCCGCGGCGAGTCGGCTCCCTTGCAGCCAGGCCAGCGGGGCGGTCACGAGCAGCGCCAGCGCGAGCGCCAGCGCAGCTCGCCACGGGGGCTCGCGGCGCTCGCCCCAGGCGACCGCTGCGGCGGCCCCGGCCGCGCCCAGCGCGCTGAGCGAGATCCCCAGGCAGTAGGGGCAGAGCGCGCCTACTCCGGCGTAGGACCAGGCCTGGACCCCGAGGGCGAAGCCGGCCCCGGCGGCGAGCACCCCGGGACCCCAGCGCGCGAGGGGCGCGCTCAGCGGGCGGAGCGCGGCGAGCTGGGTGAACGCCAGGCTCGCGAGCCCGCCCCCGACCGCGAGGAACGCGAGGGGCACCGGCCCGAGCTGACTCAGTCGCGGGCGCAGCACCGCGGCGCAGGAGAACCCGTGATCCGCCAGGGGGCAGCTCCCGCCCTGGCTGCCGAGGAGCACCACCCACGCGGCCAGGCCCAGCTCGACGAGCGCGAAGGCCCCGAGGAGAATCACCCCTGCCCACGGCTTGCGCCGGGAGGATTCGGATACACTCGAATGCACAGCCGGCCTCTGTCGTCGTCGGCTCGAGGAGGTTTCATGGTAGCGCGGTGCGTACGGATCGGCCTGTTCGCCTTGCTCGTGTCTCTCACGGGCTGCCTCGAATACGGCGAAGAGTTGGTGCTCAAGGCCGACGGCAGCGGGTCGCTGACCCTCGACTTCACCATTGACCTCAGCTACCTCGAGGAGGTCTCGAAGGCCCTCGGGGAGCAGCCCAACGAGGAAGACTTCGCGGGCCCGACCGAGGAGGAGATCCGCGAAGGCCTCAAGGTCGAGGGGATCACGATCAAGGAGATCAAGCTCGAGACGAAGGGCCGCAAGACCCGGGTCAAAATCGCGCTCGACTTCGCCAACCTCGAGGCGCTCAACGAGATCGAGGGCTTCGGCGACGACCGCCGAATCCTGTTCTACGACGAGGGCGAGGGCATGGTGCGCGTGGTCTACAGCTTCGACACCACCGACGCGATCCCGGCCGACGAGCTCGACGAGGAGGAGGCCAGCGACGACCCCGTCGAGAAGAAGATCACCGAGGTCACCAAGCGCGCCCGCGAGGCCATGCGCTTCCGCTCGCGCCTGGTGCTCCCGGGCGCGATCAAGAAGAGCAACGGCAGGCGCGACGCCAGCGACCCCAACGCCTCGGTGTGGGTGATCGACAGCAAGAGCACCCCCGACAAGCACAAGAAGCTGGGGCGCGGCAAGATCCGCATGATGGCCCTCGTGAGCCGCGACAGCCTGCCCTTCGTCAAGGCGCTGCGCCCGCTGCCCAAGTCGGCGGAGGGCGAAGACGACGAGGACGAGGGCGAGCGCAAGCGCTAGCCCGCACTTCTCACCACTCGCTCCGCTCGTGGACTCGAAGTGCGGCCAGCAGTGTTGTTTAAGACAGTGAGACCCGGCCTGCGGCCGGGTACACACTGTTGCTTGCGCCTCGCTCGCGGCGGCAGAGCCGCCGACTCGCTCCGGCGCAGCCCGCCTGCTTCGCAGGCGGCTACCCCGCA
>JAGQRJ010000513.1 GCA_020425635.1 Planctomycetota bacterium
CCGTCGACCGTGGCCCCGGCGGCGAGCAGGCGCTGGATCGCGCCCGCGTCTCCGGCGCGCGCGGCGACGCTCAGCGGCGGGAGCTCCGCGGCGGGGGAGTCGGGGTGCGCGCCGGCGGCGAGCAGCGCCTCGAAGCAGGCCAGCTGACCGCGTGTGAGCGCCGCGACCAGCGGCGTCTGGCCCTCGTCGTCGAGGGACTCGAGCGCCGCGCCGGCCCGCGCCAGCGGCGCGATCGCCTCCGGCTGCTGGCGCGCGACCGCGTGGAACAGGAGCTCGCCTCCGGTGGCCGGAGACGGCGGAGCGTGAGCCAGCAAGAGCTCGAGGGCCGCGAGCTGGCCGTGGTCGACGGCCTCCTCCAGCGGCGTGCCCAGGGGGCCGCGGGCGAGGTCCGGGCGCGCGCCGCGCTCGAGGAGCTCGCGCAGCACGGCCTCGTGACCCTGGCGCACCGCGAGGGTCAGCGGGCTCACGCCCGCGGCCAGCAGGCCGGGATCGACGCCGCGGTCGCAGAGCAGGCGCACCAGCTCGAGGTGCCCCTCGAGCACCGCGTGGTGCAGGGGCGACTCGCCGCGCTGTCCGGCGAGCAGGGGGTCGGCCCCCGCCGCGAGCAGGGCGCGGGTGACCGCGAGCTGGCCCTCGCCCGCGGCGTAGATCAGCGGGGTGTGCCCGTCGGCGTCGCGCGCGTTGGGGTCGGCCCCGGCCGCGATCAGCCGCGCGACGACGTCGGCGTGCCCCGCCTCCGCGGCGAACATCAGCGGGGTGCGGTGCAGCTCGTGCTCGTAGGTCGTGGCCGGCGGGAGCCCCTCGAGCCGGATCGCGTGCGCGCCCGTCTCCTCGAGCTCGACCACCCCCCGCGTCGGGGGGCGCCCGAGGACGCGGGTCGAGGAGCGCGCGTCGACCTCCGCCCCCGCCTCGAGGAGCAGGCTCACGCCCTCGACGCCGCCCACGTCTGCGGCGACCATCAACGGGGTCAACCCCTCCGCCGTCCGTTGCTCGAGGTTTCGCCCGAGGGCGAGCTCGGCGCGGACGCGGGCGGTGTCGCGGGCCTCGATAGCCGCCAGCAGGCGATCGCTCATAGGGTCAGTATGCCCGGCATGCGCCCGGGGGCCAGCGCGATCTGCACGGCGCCGGAGGGGGGCCGCGGGGGTCAGGGGCTCAGGCGGCGCGCCCCAATCGGCGTCGCTATACTTCGCCGAGACACCTGATACTTCGCCCAGACACCTGCCCAGAGTGAGGGAGCGTCTCATGCAGGAGCGAGAGATCGAGGACCTCGTCGACTCGGTGATCGACGAGTTCCGCCACTTCGACCTGGACCCGACCGGCGCCAAGCAGGAGCACGCCGCGGACCCTGCCTACCTGCGGGCTCACCGCCATGAATACGTGCGCACGGTCCGCGACCTGGTGGAGTTCGCGGCGCGGCACCCGGTGCGCTCGGTGCTCGAGATCGGCGCGTTCTTCGGGGTGGTGTGCATTTGCGCCGCGAAGCTCGGCTTCTACACGGTGGCCGCCGACATTCCCGAATACATGTCGCTCAAGGAGCAGCAGGATCGCTTCGGCAACCACGGGATCGAGGTCGCCGAGGTCCGGCTCGAGGACTACGTGATGCCCTTCGAAGACGAGCGCTTCGACGCGGTGATCATGTGCGAGGTCCTCGAGCACCTGAACTTCAACCCGCTGCCCCTGATCAAGGAGATCAACCGGATCGGCGCGCCGAACTCGCTGTTCTACCTCTCGCTGCCGAACCTGGCCAAGCTGGGGAACCGCATGAAGCTCGTGCGCGGGGTCTCGAACCTGACCCCGATTCAGGACTACTTCAACCAGCTCGACCCCACCAAGATCGAGATCGCCAACGGGCACTGGCGCGAATACACCGCGGCCGAGATCCGCGAAATGCTCGAGCGCCTGGGCTACGAGATCGAGTCCCAGTACTACTTCAGCCTGGGCGAGACCCAGCCGCCGGTGAACCTGCGCAAGCGCTTGAGCCAGCGCTTCTACCGCACCTTCCCCGCGCTGAAGGAGAACCAGACGACCCTCGCCGTGCGCCGGCGGCGCAGCGACGTGGTGTTCCACCTCCCGGACACGGTGCACAGGGGCCTGGACCGGATCTGAGGCCGGCGGCGCCGAGCGCCAGCCGCCCGGCTACTTCTTCTGCGCGTCGGCCCAGCGCAGCTCGGCGAGGACGCCGCGGTGGTCGCTGACCTCGTCGGCGAGCACCTCGTAGCGCACGATCTCGAACTCGGGCGAGACGAGCACCCAGTCGAGGCGGCGGGTCAGCCCGGGGAAGGTCACCAGGCCCTCCTGGGTCTCGGGCTCGTAGGTGCTGAGGCCGAGGGACTCGGCGAAGCTGCGGAGGGACGCGTCCTTGTCGACCCACTGGCAGTTGAAGTCGCCCATGACGATCAGCGGGCGCTCGCGGACCTCGAACTCCTGGCGCATGCGCTCGAGCTGCCGGCGGCGGACCGCCTGGCGCGCGAAGTCGAGGTGGACGCTGACGACGTCGACCTCACGCTGGGAGCCCGGCCAGCGCACGGTGCTGAACATGAAGCCCTTGGGGAGGGTCGGGGGTGAGGGGCGGAAGGTGACCTGCCGGCTGTCGCGCAGGGGCGCGGTGGCGAGGAACGCCGTCCCGTAGCTCAGGCCCACGCCCTGCACGTGGGAGGCGCGGGCGGAGTAGCCGAAGCCGCTCGCCCGGGCGAGGTAGGCCACGTGGTCGAAGCGGCCGCTCCAGCGCGACGGGCCGTCGGCCTCTTGGAGCCCTACCAGGTGTGGGGCCTCGCGCGCGAGGACCGCGCTGATCGCGTCGAGGTTCTTCTCGATCGTGCTCCGCCGCTGGAGCAGCTGGTGGAAGCCGTTGCCGCGCCCGTGGGCGACGTTCAGGCTGACGAGGCGCAGTCGGTCTGCGGGGGGCTGCAGGGCCGCGACGTTCAGCTCTGCGGTGTGGTCCCGGGCGCTCATGGACTCGGTCGCTCCGTGCAACAGGAAGGGAGAGGTGCCCGCGGCGCTGCCCGCGGTGACCGCGAACACGACGCCCAGGAGCGACATGCGCCGCAGCCAGCGGCGCCGACGCTTCGGTCGCGGGGGTGCGCTCGGCGGCGCGTGGGGGGGCGTCGCAGGGCTCACGCGCGGGCCTCCTCGCGCCGCCCGGCCGCGGCGCGCAGCCGCTCGAACTCGTTCGGGTCGTGGGCGGAGAAGACGGTCACCCGCGGGTCGCGGTTGAGCTCGCGCAGGCGGCCCTGATTCGCGACGAAGCGCCCGCGGTCGCTGGCGACCGCGAGCTGGAAGAGCTTGAGCGCCGGCGGGCAGCGCGGCGGCTCGAGGACTTGATCGGCGTGGAAGTACGCGTCGCCGGCGTGCAGCAACCACCCCTCGCCCGCCTCGACCGCGACCCCGCAGTGGCCGGGGGTGTGCCCGGGGAGCGGGACGAGGAGCAGCTCTGGGGGGAGCCCCGGCAGCTCGCGCACCGCCTCGAAGCCGAACCAGGGCTCGCCCTGGCCGCGGGCGTGCAGCGCCCAGCGCGGCCCGTGGGCCCAGGTCTCGGGGCGGTAGCGCTGCTTGCCGCTCAGCCCGCGCCGGGCTTGGGCGGCGTCGTGCTCGTCGAGGAGCACGTGCACGGTGGCCTGAGGGAAGTCGGCCAGCCCGCCGGCGTGGTCGAGGTCGAGGTGGGTCAGGATCACGTGCTGCACGTCGGCGGCGCGGAAGCCGAGCTGCTCGAGCTGCGCCCGGGCGGTCTCCTCGGGGGCCAGGCGCGCGCCGATCCGCCGCAGCTTGCGCGAGTAGCTCCAGCCGCGGCGCCCGTGGACGTCGTCCTCCCCCAGGCCCGTCTCGACCAGCACCAGCCCCGCCGGGCTCTCGATCAGGAGGCAGTGACACACCAGCCGCGCCTTGGCCAGCGGGATCCCGCTGCCGTTGATCCAGCGCCCCCCGCGGGGGCAGAGCGTCGCGCAGTTGAGGTGGTGGACCTTCACGTCCTCAGTGTAGCGCCGGGGGCCGGGGAAGGCAGAGACCGAGGCCGAGGCCCGCGCCTGCGGCCCGTTGGGGGTGAGCCCGAGCAATTCACTTGCGAGGGCGAGGGGGCCTCGGAGAGGCCCCCTGAA
>JAGQRJ010000514.1 GCA_020425635.1 Planctomycetota bacterium
GGCGAGGGGGCCTCGGAGAGGCCCCCTGGAAACGCGCCGAGACCGACGTAGACGTAGCCTCCCTCTCGAGCTGCGCTACCCTGGTCCCGTGGACAACGCCGCGCACACCCTCTGTGGCCTCGCCCTCGCCCGGGCTGGGCTCGATCGCTTCGGCGCCGCCGCCACCGTGACCACGGTGATCGCGGCGAACCTCCCCGACCTGGACATCGTCGTGCACCCGCTGCTCGGCAAGACCGGCTACCTCTGCTACCACCGCGGGATCACCCACGCGCTGCTCGGACTCGGGGTGGAGTCGCTGCTCCTCGCCGCCGCGGTCTGGTTCGTGGTGCGCCAGTGGCACCCCGACGCGCGCTGGACCCCGCTCTGGGGGTGCGCGGCGCTGGGGCTCGCGAGCCACGTGGGGCTCGACGCGCTCAACACCTACGGGGTGCGACCGTTCCTGCCCTTCTCGGGGCGCTGGTACTACGGCGACGCGGCGTTCATCATGGAGCCCTGGATCTGGCTCGGGTTCGGCTTCGCCGCGTGCGCGGGGTCGCCGAGCGCGCTGACCCGCAAGACCCGCAACGCCTGGCTCATGTGGTCCTCGGTCGTGTTCACCCTGCTCAGCTTCAGCGGGCGGGCGCCCCTGTGGACGGCCGCGGTGTGGGTCCTGGGCATGGGCGGCGCGCTCTACCTGCGGCGCGGTCCACTCAGCGAGCGGGCCCGGCGCCGGGCGGCCTGGGCCGGGCTCGCGCTCGCCGCGCTCTATCCGCTGGCGCTGACGCTCCCGCTCAACCGCAGCGCGGGGGCGCGGGCGGGGATCGCGGTGGCGGCCCTCGGCGAGCCGGTGCTCTCCCAGACCGTGCACCCGAGCCCCGCGGCGCCCTGGCGCCACCGCGCGGTCGTCTCGACCCAGCGCCAGGTCTACGTCGTCGAGGTCGACCTGCTCGCGGGCACGCTCGAGGTCGGTGAGCCCCTCGCGCGAAACCTCGAGCTCCCCCAGCAGCTCGGGCTGACCACCCTCGACGAGTACCGCGCGTGGCGCGACTTCGCCCGCGAGCCCTTCGTGGCCCCGATCGGCAGCGACGCCGTGATCCTGGGCGACGCGCGCTACGTGCCCGAGGCGGTGGACGCCTGGTGCAACTTCGAGGTCGCGCTGCCTGGGGAGTGACGCCTAGCCCGCAAAGCTCACCACGCAGGGGTGAGAAGTGCGGGCTGGCTAGCTTGGGCTAGCCCGCCGCGGGTAGCGGGGCCGAGGCCTTGCGGCTGAGGGGCGGGGCGCCGGCGCGGGGGAAGCGCACGCGGAAGGTGCTCCCGTGGCCGACCGTGCTCTCCACCGAGACGTCGCCCTCGTGCGCGAGCGCCAGGTGCTTCACGATCGAGAGCCCCAGGCCCGTGCCGCCCCGGGCGCGCGAGCGCGCCTTGTCGACGCGGAAGAAGCGCTCGAAGATCCGCTCGCGGTATTGGCGCTCGATCCCCATGCCCGTGTCCTGGACTTCGAGCCACACCTCGTGCTCGTTGGGGCAGTGCAGGCGCACCGTGATTCGCCCGCCGGCCGGGGTGTGGGTCGCCGCGTTGGAGATCAGGTTATCGGTGATCTGGCGCAGCGACTCGGCGTCGCCTTCGAGGAGCACGGGGTCGCTGGGGAGGTCGCAGATCAGCTCGACCTCGTGCTCGTCCGCGGTCGTGCGCTGCGAGCGGACCGAGGCTTCGACCGGCTCGCGGAGGTCGAGGGCGACGCGGGTGAGGGTCCCTTCGTGGGCCTCAATGCGCGAGAGCGCGAGCAGGTCGGCGACGAGGGTGGTCAGCCGCTCCGACTGCGCGCGGATCTTGTCGTGAAAGCGCGCGCGCTGCTCGACGGGCATGTCGGGGTCGGCCTGGAGGTTCTCGATCATGAGGTGGATCGCGGTCAGCGGAGTCTTGAGCTCGTGGGAGACGTTGGCCACGAAGTCGCGCCGCATGCCCTCGAGTCGGCGGAGCTCGGTCAGGTCGTGGAGCACCACCAGCGCGCCGAGGATCTTGCCCGCGTCGTTGCGGATCGGGGTCGTGCGCAGCTCGTAGGTCTGGGGCTTGCCCTCGCGGTCGCGGAGCAGCTCGCGCACGCGGGTCTTGGGTCGCTCGAGGGTGCGCCGCACCGCGCTCAGCACCTCGGGGGCGGGCTCGAGCTTGGGGAGCGACATGCCGACCGCCAGGCGCGGGTGCACGCCGAGCACCGCCCCCGCGACGCGGTTTATGTGCACGATCCGCTCCTGCGAGTCGACGGCGATCACGCCCTCGTTCATGCTCGCCAGGATCGCGAGGGTCTGGTTGCGGTCGTCGGTGATCGTCTGCAGCCGTTGTGCCAGCTGCTCGCGCATGGCGTTGAACGCGCTCGCGAGCTCGCCGAGCTCGTCGCCGGTGTCGACGCTGAGCTCGGGGCCGATCTGCCCCTCGGCGATCGTGCGCGCGCCCTCGGTGATTCGCCCCAGGGGTTCGGTGAAGCGCCGCGCGAGGAAGAAGCCAGGGAGCAGCGTGATCAGCAAGCCCAGGCCGGCGACGAGGGTCACCATGCGCCGGATCTCTGCGCGGCGGGCGTCGATCTCCGACAGGGGGAGGGCGACGCGGACCGCGCCGACCCGCTTCCCCGCCTGCAAGACCGGGAGCGCGGCGTACATCATGCGCGTGCCCACGGTGCGGCTGTAGCGGGTCGAGTTGCCCACACGGCCCGCGAGCGCCTCGACGAACTCGGGGCGGGCGGCGTGATTGTCCATGCGGGAGGGGTCCTCGCGGGAGTCGCCGAGGACCGTCCCGTCGAGGGCGATCAAGGTCAGCCGGCTGCGCAGGCTCGCGCCGGCCTCCATGACCCGCGCCTGCAGCTCGGCGGCGTGCTGGTGGTCGAGCGGCACGCTGACCCCCGCGCGGAACAGGTGCGCCTCGGAGGCGAGGGACTGGCGCACGCTGCGCAGCGCCTCCTGCTCGAAGCCTTGCGCGAGGAGCGCCCCGATCGACGCCGTGGTCAGCACGACGAGCGTGCCGAAGCCTGCCGTTAGTTTCCAGCGCAACCGCATGGGTATGAACTTAACCGATCTCGACGGGCTCTCCCGAGCCCCTCGCCGTGGCGAAGCCGCGCGGCCTCACCCCAGGGACCGCAGGCGCTAGGCCTCACGGAAGCGATAGCCGACGCCGCGGATCGTCTGGATCAGGTCGCGGTGCTCGCCGAGCTTCTTGCGCACGGCGCCCACGTGGACGTCGATGTTGCGATCGATGATCTGGGAGGTGTCGCCGGCGACCTTCGAGAGCAGCTGCTCCCGGGAGAAGACCCGGCCTGGATTGCTCGCCAGGGCGTGCAGCAGGCGAAACTGGCGCGCGGTGAGCTCCACCGGCTGGCCCTCGACCGAGAGCGTGTGACGGCTGGCGTCGATCACGACCCCCAGGCGCACGATCCGCTCTTCTGGGGGCGGCGAGGAGAGGTTCGCGCGCCGCAGGACTGCGCGGATCCGGGCGAGGAGCACCTTGCTGGTGAAGGGCTTGCTCACGTAGTCGTCGGCGCCGAGCTCCAACCCGGTCACCACGTCGTCGGCCTCGCCCTTGGCGGTGACCATGATCACGGGGATCGCCTGCAGGTCGGGGTTTGTCTTGAGCCGGCGGCAGATCTCGAGGCCGTCGACCTTGGGGAGCATGAGGTCGAGCAGCACCAGGTCGGGGTACTCCTGCTCGGCCTTGCTCAGCCCTTCTTCCCCGTCTTGGGCGCCCGAGACGCGGTAGCCCTCGCGGGCCAGCGAATACTGCATGGCCTCGAGGATGTCCGGTTCGTCCTCGATGATCAGGATCCGCTCGCGTTGCACCACCGCTGGCACCTCCGGTTGTCGGAGGATCTTCGCTCCGCTTCAAGGAACAATAAAGAGGGATTCCGGGCTGGAGCGCGCTAGTTTGGCCGCGCGGGAGGCTTCCGCGAGCCGATCTGCATCTCCAGGTCGCGCAGGACCGTCTCCAGCTGGCCGTTCTCGAGGCCCCAGCGCAGGCTCGACGCCGCCGGCGCGAACACCGGGTATTTGCCCTGATCGCGCTGCATGGCCTGCAACACGACCTCGGTGGCGACCCCCTCGCGCAGCTGCTCGATCGCCTGACGGAGGGCCAGGGCCTGGGCCATGGTGTCGCTGTTCATGAAGGACCGATAGGGCAGGAGCGGGGTGGTCAGGGCCTTCGAGCGGGCCTCGGGGTCGCGGGTGTAGGCTTTGCCCTTGCCGCGTCCGATCGGCTGCCCGGCGGCGTTGTAGACCGTGGCCCGCGCCCGATCGCCCTTGACCTCGAGTTGGATCCGCGCTGGAGCGAACCCGGGGTAGGGCGGGCGCTCCTTGCTGGGCTGGAGCCCGGAGATCACGATCCGCTGGACGTCTCCGTCGGCGCCCCCGACGAGCTCTCCGCGGCCGACGTAGACGCCGCCCCAGACCTCGACCTCGACGCTCCACCCCCCACCCGGGGCAGGCTTGAGCACCAAGGTGGGGTTGAGCAAGCCGTCGGCGGTGCGCAGCGAGAGGGGCACCACCGACTCTGCTGCCGAGGCGCAGAGCGAGGCGCAGGCCAGCAGCAGGCACAGAGCTAGAACTCGCATCGCGCTTCCTCCGCGCCAGGGACTGCAACCATCGTGCCTCCTGAACGATCCGTAACTGGTTCATTCCCTCACGGATCGGCTCTCGGTCCGTTCCGTTGGGGCTCATGAGACCGAGGCGGAGGCGGAGCGTGACCCAGGGTAGACTCGGCCCCGAGGAGGTTCGGGTGGCGCGCTTTGAACGGTATGGGGCTCACGAGCCGGTCGTGCACCCCGAGGCCTACGTCCACGAGGACGCCACCGTGATCGGGCGGGTCGAGCTCGGGGCCAGCACCTCGGTGTGGCCGGGCGCCGTCCTCCGCGGCGACGACGGCGCGATCCGGATCGGGAGCCAGACCTCGATCCAGGACGGGTCGGTGGTGCACATGACCGAGGGCCTGAGCGAGGTCAGCGTGGGCGACCGGGTCACGGTCGGGCACCGGGTGATCCTCCACGGCTGCA
>JAGQRJ010000515.1 GCA_020425635.1 Planctomycetota bacterium
AACAGCTGCAAGCACACGGTGCGCTCGCGAATGGGGTCGATCCAGGCGGGGAAGCAGGTCAGGCGGAGGGCCCGCTCTCCGTCGAGCTCGACGGCGTCGACGGCGCCGGAGAGCTGCGTCCGCAGCGCCTCGAAGCAGCTCGCCTTGCCGGCGCCCGCGGGGCCGTAGTAGGCGAGCTTGACGTTGATCTGGTTCTTGGCGAAGAGCAGCTGGGCCATGGGGCGCCTCGGGGGAATACAGTCTAGTGCGGCGGGCGCGGGACCTGGCGACGGCGCGCGCGGAGCGGTTGCTAGTCCAGGGTGCGGGGCCAGTCTTGCTTCAGCAGGCGGGAGAGCCCGCGGTCCTTGAGCAGCTTGCCCTCGGTCTGACAGGGGGCGCAGTAATTGGTCTCGCGGTCGGCGTAGCGGATCCGCTGCACCGGGCTGGCGCACACGGGGCAGGGCTCGCCGAACTTGCCGTGCACGGCCATGTCCGGGCGGAAGGCGGTGACCTTCTCGGGCCAGGCCTCGAGGGCCTCGGCGCAGAGGCGCGCGGTCCACTCGCGGAGCACGGCTTGGGTCGCCGCGAACAGGCGCTCGGTCTGCGCGGCGTCGAGGCGCGAGGTCAGCGTGACCGGAGAGAGCCGGGCGCGGTGCAGGATCTCGTCGGAGTAGGCGTTGCCGATCCCGGCGAAGAAGCGCGGGTCGGTCAGCGCGCGCTTGAGGGTGTGGTTGCCGAGGGCGAGCTGGGCCTGGAAGCCGGCGAGGTCGAGCGCGAGGGGCTCGCGGCCGCCGCGGTCGTGCTCGGCGAGGCCCGCCTCGCCCTGCACCACGTGCAGGCTCGCGCGGCGCTTGCTGCCGGCCTCGGTGAGCAGGAGCGTGCCTTGGGGGAGGTCGAAGGCGGCGAGCCCGCGCTTGCCCGGGGGCTTCGCCCCGGGCTTCCGCCAGAACAAGCGCCCCGCGATCATGAGGTGCAGCACCAGCCACAGGTCGCCCTCGAGCCCGAAGGCCAGGCGCTTGCCGAGCCGACGCAGCTCGAGCACGCGCCGGCCGTGGGCCGCCTCGAGCGGCGGCGTCACGCTGCGCAGGAGGAAGGGGCTGACCACACGCACGCGCTCGAGCGGCTGCTCGAGCAGCTTGGGGCGCAAGGCAGCCAGGTAGGCCTCGACGTCGGGGAGCTCGGGCACGGGCAGGCCTCCGTACATGCAGCGAGCGGCAGCCAGGCCACCGCTCGCTCGCTCGGGTGCGAACAGCCGCTAAGGAATGTCGGTGTAGCTCCCGCTGTTCTCGTCGGCGAGCTTGCGCATGAAGCCGCCGATCCCGGTGGCCGCGAAGCCGAAGGTGTCGATCCGCCAGCGCTTGAAGCGGTTGAGCTCGGTGATCCGGTCGGCCACCTCTTCGCCGGTCAGCTGGTGCTTGTCGTTCTCGTCGACCTCGGTCGGCGCGCCGTCGGAGAGCAGGATCATGGTGTCCGCGCCCTCGACGTCGAAGGCGGCCTTGGCGGCGCTCAGGGTCATGGTCGTCCCGCTGGGGTTGAGCCCCATGACGAAGGCGGTCGCCTTGTCCTTGTTGGCGGGGGTCGCGGCCAGGAGCACCTTGCTGAACACCTTCACGTTGGTGTCGAAGCCAATGATCGTGAACATGGCGCCCTGGGGCAGCTCCTTGATCACTTCCTTGAGCTGGAACTTGGCGCGCTCGACGCGGATCCGGCTGGGCGCCTGCTTCGGCCCCTGGCTCTCCTCCTCTTCGCCCTTGCCGTCGGCGTCGCCGCCCTCGGTGCCGCCGCCGGTGCGCGGGCCCCTGCGCGGGGGCGGGCCGCCGGTCTTGGGCGGGGTCGGGGGCGCCGGGTCCTCGGCGGTCATGGAGCCCGAGGTGTCGATCACGAACACGATCCGGTTCGAGCGGATCTCGCTGCCGAAGAAGGTCGGGACCTTCTTGCGCTCGCTGGTGGTCGAGGGCTCGCGGGGCGCGCCGCCGGTGCGCGGACGGAAGTCGCGCTTCTTGATCGACCAGTACTTCCGCCAGTCTTCGGCGGTCTTGAAGTTCTGGCCGGTGAGCTGGTAGAGGGTCTCCTCGACGCTGTTCATGAGCAGGCCGTCGGCGCCGCGGCCGCTGGTCAGCTTCTCGAACAGGTCGATCAGGCCGTCGACGGCGTCCTTGGGCTGACGCTTGCCGATCGCGTGCACGGCGGCGCGCAGGACCTCGGGCTCGCGCGCGGAGAGCGCCTCGCCGAGGGCCGCGCCGGTCTTGTCGTCGTCGCGGTCGGAGAACGCGTCGATCAGCAGCAGCTTGACCCGCGGGTCACCGCGCTTCTCGACGAGCTTGACCATGTGGTCCACGGCCTCGTCGGACTTCATGCCCGCCAGCGCCTGCCGGGCGCTGTTGTAGACCTGCCCTGCCGTGTTGGTCAGCGCGACCTTCAGCAGGAAGTCGACCGCCTTCTTGGAGTCGTCGGCCCCGACCTCGGTCAGCGCGCTCGCGAGGGCCGCGTCGTCGCCGGCGCTGAGGGCCATGGCGGCCTTCTTCTGGGCCTCCTTGAAATCCTTCTTCGAGAGCTCGCCGCCGAAGGTCGAGCCCACGGCAAGCAGCCCAGCGATCAAGAACACGGACGTCGTTCGCATTTGCGTCTCCTCGGGACTTGGGCTGCCTCGCGCCCGCCGAACATAGTAAGCCCTAACGAATCTGGGTGTAGGCCCCACCGTTACTCTTGGCCAGGTCACGCATGAACTGGTCGAGGTCCGCGCCGCTGGGCCCAAACCCAGGGATCGCGGCTCGCCCGCTGTTCGCGGTGTCGAAGCCGAAGGTGTCGATCCTGAGTCGCTTGAAGCGGTTCAGCGCTTCGATCTTCTCCAGGATCTGCTCCGGGCTCATGGGTTGCCCGGTGGCGCGGTCGATCTCGGTCGGGGCGCCGTCGGAGAGCAGCACGATCGTGTCGGCGTCGGTCACCTCGAACGCGGCCCGCAGGGCGTTGTAGGTGAAGGTGCTCCCGTTGGCCTTGAGCTCGTCGATCCAGGCCGCGGCCGAGCTCTTGCTCCGGTCGCTGGCGGAGGTCAGCTTGGGCTGCCACGCCTGGAGCCACTCGAACCCACCGATCACCGGGGGCAGCAGCGCGTCGGGGTCGCCCCCCTGCGCGCTGCCCGGGGGGAGCATGGCGCCGGAGTAGGCGAGGATCGTGAACTTGGCGCTCGGCGGCAGGGCCTTGATCGCCTGGGCGAGCTGATACTTGGCGCGGTCGATCCGCACCCGGCTCGTGGCCTCGGGGGGCTCCTCGGCGCCGCCCTCGCCGGCGCCGGTCTTGGGGCCCTGGCGCCCGCCCGGGCTCCCGGTGCGCTCGCGCGGCGGGGGGTCGGCGGCGTGCATGCTCCCGCTGACGTCGATCACGAACACCACGCGGTTGGAGCGGATCTCGCTGCCGAAGAAGGTCGGGCGCTTGCGCTCCGAGGTCCCCTCCCAGCCCTTGGGCTGGCCGCCGGTGACCGGGCGGAAGCTCGCCTTGCGCGGGGCCCAGAAGCTGCGGTAGAGCTCGGCCGTGGCGAAGGACTCGCCGGTGATCGCGCTCAGGGCGTCGCGCACCTGGGAGGTCAGCAGCGACTCTTCGTCCTTGCCGCCCTCGAGCTCGCCGAGCAGGTCGATCAAGCCGTCGACGGCCTTGACCACCTTGCCCTCGGCGATCAGGTGCACCGCCGCGCGGGCCACCTCGGGCTGCCGCTTGTGCGCGCCGAGGGCCGCGGTGAGGCCGCTGACCGCGGTCTCTCCGCCGACCTTGGCCGCGACCTCGACGAAGAAGATCTTCTCCCAGGGCTTGCTGCTGCTGCGGTCGAGCTGCTTCAGCAGCTCGTCCTTGACCTCGTCGCTCGACATGGACGCCGCGGCCTCGACCGCGGCCTCGAACACCTCGGGCGCGGCGACCACGAGCTGGCTCATGAGCTCGAGGGCGCGCTCGCTGTCGTCCTGGGCCAGCTCGCCGAGCACGCTGCGCAGGCTGCCGTACTGCCGGGTCGCGACCGCGCGCAGGGCGTCTTTCTTGAGCTTGTTGAACTCGCGGGAGCCGAGCGGCGCTGCGCTGGCGGCGCTGGTCACCAGCGCCAGGCCCAGGCAGAGCGCGGCGAACCCGGGTTTGCTCGTCATGGTGTTCGTCCTCCTCCTCGGCTCGGGTCCCCACTCCCGAGACGCCCGCACCCTAGTCCATCCGGCGCCCTGGCTGTGTCAGCTGGCCGTAAAACCGTGCCAGGAAAGAGCGCGCGGCGCCGGGCAGGGGTGTTTCGGGGAGGGTACGACGGGGGAGCCCAGAGCCTCCGTCTTGAGTTACGCTTGGCCCCAGAGCCAGGGAGGGAACGTGGAGTCCTTTGTGCGCGAGGTCGCCGACGCGGTGGCGGCGGCTACCGGCGTCGACGCCGCCGAGGTTGCGCCGCTGATCCAGGCGTCCAAGGACGCCTCGCGCGGCGACCTGGCGCTCGCGTGCTTCAAGCTCGCCGCGAGCCTGGGCCGCGGCGGCAAGGACGGCGCCCAGGCCGTGGCCCAGGAGCTGGCCGCGGCGCTCCCGGGGGGCGTGGTCCGCGCCGCCGAGGCCGCGGGCCCCTACGTGAACCTGCACCTCGACCCCGCCGAGGTCGCCCGCCGCGTGCTGACCGAGGTCCACGCCGCGCCGGCCTACGGCGCCTCGAACGTCGGCGCGGGGAAGACGATCCTGATCGACTTCTCCTCGCCGAACATTGCCAAGCCCTTCCACCTCGGGCACCTGCGCTCGACGGTGATCGGCTGGTCGCTGCGCCAGATCCACCGCCTGCTGGGCTACGAGGTCGTCGGGATCAACCACCTCGGCGACTGGGGCACCCAGTTCGGGCTGCAGATCGCCGCCTGGAAGCGCTGGGAGGCCGAGGCCAAGCAGCGGATCGCCGAGGGCGAGCGCGAGATCGAGGTCTTCGTCGACCTCTACCAGCGGATCAACGCCCTCGCGGCCGAGGACCCGAGCGTCAAGGACGAGGGCCGCGAGTGGTTCCGCAAGCTCGAGGCCGGCGACCCCGAGGCCCACGAGCTGTGGCGCTTCTTCGTGGCCGGCTCGAAGGTCGAGTTCGACCGGATCTACGCCCTGCTCGGGATCACCCACGAGAGCGAGGCGGGCGAGGCCTTCTACAACGACAAAATGCCCGCCACGATCGAGCGCCTCCAGGCGTCGGGGCTCCTGACCCCGGGCCTGACCCGCAAGGAGACCGCCGAGGAGCGGGTGCGCTCGACCGCGGCCCGGCTGGAGAAGGCCCGGGCCGAGCTGGCGGAGCTGCGCGCGAAGCTGGGCGACGCCGCGCCGTCGGGCAAGCAAGCCAAGAAGCTGGCCAAGCTCGAGCAGCAGGCGAGCAAGCTCGAGCCCGAGCTCGAGCAGGCCCGGGCCCAGGTGCCCGCGGAAGACGACGGCCTGCGGCCCCAGGGCGTCGACCTCTCGGCCGAGCACCTGGGGTTCCTGATGCTCCTCAAGGGCGACGGCGGCACGACCTACACCACCCGCGACGTGACCGCGGCCTACTACCGCGCCGAGACCTACCACCCCCACAAGATCCTCTACGTCGTGGGCGAGACCCAGCGCGACCACTTCCTCCCCTGGTTCAAGCTGATCGAGAAGCTCGGCGAGCCCTGGGCCAAGGGCTTGGTGCACGTCGGCTTCGGCAACTACGCCAACATGAGCACGCGCAAGGGGACGGCCGTGTTCCTCGAGGAGGTCCTCGAGCACGCGCGGGAGTGCGCGCGCAAGGCGGCCGAGGCCACGAGCAAGAAGATCGAGCTCTCCGACGACGAGAAGGAGGAGATCGCGCGCGCGATCGGGATCAGCGCGGTCAAGTTCTTCGACCTCCGCGCCGAGCGGCTCAAGGACATCGACCTCGTGGTCGAAGGCCCCGACGGCAGCAAGCGCGTGGACCTCGACCGGATCCTGAGCTGGCGCGAGGACCCCGAGACCGGCGCCGCCGGCTTCGGGCGCGACTCGGGCCCGTACCTGCAGTTCGCCCACGCCCGCCTGGCCGGGATCCTGCGCAAGGCCCCGCAGCCCCCGGGGGCCGAGGTCGACTTCGCGCTGCTCGACAACGCGGAGACCCAGGCCCTGATCCGCCACCTGGCGAGCTTCCCTGGCGCCGTGGCCACGGCGGCCGAGCGCTACGAGCCGAGCGTGATCTCGCGCTACGTGCTCGACCTCGCGGCGCGCACGCACTCCTGGCTCGCCGACCACAACGTGCTCGCGCCCAGCTTGACCCCCGAGCAGGAGGCGGCCGGGGCCACCCCCGAGCAGCTCAGCGCGGCGCGGCTGCTCGTGGTCTCGTGCGTGAAGGCGGTGCTCAAGCAGGCGCTGCACCTGCTGGGGATCGACGCGCGCGAGAAAATGTGAGCCCAGCGCGGACTCGGCTCGCGCCCAGCCCGACCGGCGCGCTGCACCTCGGCAACGCGCGCACCTTCCTGCTCACCTGGCTCTGGGCGCGCAGCCGCGGGGCCGAGGTCCTGCTGCGGGTCGAAGACCTCGACGGCCCGCGCACCAAGCGCGGCGCGGTGGAGCAGGCGCTGGAGGACCTCCGCTGGCTGGGCCTCGACCACGACGGCGAGGTCGTGCACCAATCGACCCGCGAGCAGGCCTACCGCGACGCGCTCGACGCCCTGGCCACCGCGGGGGTCGCCTACCCCTGCGTGTGCACCCGCGCCGAGATCGCGCGCGCCCAGTCGGCGCCCAACGAGGGCGACGACGGCCCGCGCTACCCGGGGACCTGCCGCGGACGCTTCGCGAGCGCCGAGGAGGCCCGCGCCGCGACCGGGCGCGACCCCGCCTGGCGGCTGGTGGTCGAGCCCGGCGAGGTGCGCTTCGAAGACGGCGTGCGCGGCGCGCTGACCCTCGACCCCTACGAGGAGTGCGGCGACTTCGTGATCGCCAAGAAGGACGGCCAGGCCGCCTACCAGCTCGCGGTGGTCGTCGACGACGCCTGGCAAGGGATCAGCGACGTGATCCGCGGCGACGACCTCGTGCCCTCCACCCCCCGGCAGCTCTTGCTCTACCGCGCCCTCGGCCTGCGCGCGCCGCGCTTCGCGCACCTGCCCCTGGTGCGCGGGGCCGACGGGCGACGCCTGGCCAAGCGCCACGGCGACACGCGGATCAGCCACTACCGCGAGCTCGGGGTCCCGCCCGAGCGCGTGGTGGGGCTGCTCAGCGCGAGCGCGGGCCTGGGCGCCCGCGCGCCGCGCCAGGCCAGGGAGTTGGTGTCCGCGGGCCCGCTGGACTGGGCGCAGATCCCGACCCGCGACGTGGTCTTCAGCCCCGCGGAGCTGGCCTGGCTCGAGGGTCGATAGGCGAGCCCCGCGCGCGGCCCCCGCATTTGGTGGCCGAGTTTGTTTCCAAAACCGGACACCTCCCTAAGCGCTGCCCGCACAGCCAACTGACGCCATGCGTCATTCTCAACGTGCTGCTTGGCAATGATTTGCGTGACGCCCTGAAGCCCAATGGATACGGGGGTGAACGTCGTTCGGGCGGACGCCGCACCAGACGTTACACAAGGATGGCACTCGCTCACGTCGGATCGGCGACTGTTGTCCTCGAAGAGTGAGAGCTTCCGTCTGAGAGTCCAATTCATGCGCCGCAGCACCTTCTTGCTTGGTGTTCTCCTGCTCCTGAGCTCGGCCGAGGCCGCTCCTCAATTCGCCGTCGAGGTGACCGCGTCGCGCCTCAACGTGCGCAACCGCGTCATGGGCTCGATCCTGGGGCAAGTCGACCAGGGCGACCGCCTCGTCGTCACCGCGCAGAGCGGGAGCTGGCTTCAGATCGACTGGGGGGGCCGCTCGGCCTGGATCTCTTCGAGCTACGCGCGGCGCACCGCCGCCACGATCGACGTGGTCACCGCCAGCTACCTCAACGTGCGCAGCGGCCCCAGCACCGGGTATTCGGTCATGGGCAGCGCGCGCGGGGGGCAGGGCCTGGTGGTCCTTCAGCGCCGCTCGGGCTGGAACCTGGTGCAGTTCGACTCGCGCGCGGGCTGGGTGAGCAGCAGCTACACCCGCCCCTTCACCAACGGCGGCTCGAGCACCGCCCCGGCTCCGCCCCCCGCCTCGAGCGGCGGGCGCAGCCCGGCCATGCAGGCCACCGCGGCCGAGGTCGAGATCCTGGCGCGGATCTGCAAGGGCGAGGCAGGGATCGCCTCCTACGAGAACAAGGTCGCGGTCGCCGCGGTCGTGCTCAACCGGGTGCGCAGCCGCCGCCACCCGAACTCGATCCGCTCGGTCGCGCACCAGCCGTATCAGTTCTCCTGCTACAACCCCAACATGCGCAACCGGCTCTACTACGGGCCGATCCCGCAAGACTGCTGGCGCGCAGCGCGCGAGGCCCTCGCGGGCCGCGACCCGAGCCTGGGGGCGACCTTCTACTTCAACCCCTACCTCGTGCTGCCCAGCTGGGCCCGCGGCATGACCCGCACCGTGCGAATCGGGACCCGTCGCTCGGACACCCACGACTTCTACCGTCCGTAGGGCGTGGCGCTCAGGGGGGCCCCCTGGCTCCCCTGGGCTAGCCGAGAGGCCGCGTGGCGTGGTCGAATGATCCGGTGATCCACGCCACCGCCCTGACCCGCGACTACGAGAGCCTGCGGGCGCTCGACAGCCTCGACCTCGCGGTCGGCGCGGGCGAGGTCCTGGGGCTGGTGGGGGCCAACGGCGCGGGCAAGACCACCTGCCTGCAGTGCCTGGCCGGGATCATGCCTCCGACCTCGGGGCAGGTGACGATCAACGGGGTCTCGCTGCGCGACGACCCGCGCGCGGCCAAGCGCTGGATCGCGTTCATTCCCGACACGCCGCAGCTCTTCGAATACCTCACCGTTCGCGAGCACATGCTCCTGATCGCGCGGGTCTACGGCCTGCGCGACTGGGAGCCGCGCGCCGCGGCGCTGCTCGAGGAGTTCGAGATCGCCGAGAAGGCCGACGCCCTGCCCAACGAGCTCTCGCGGGGCATGAAGCAAAAGGCCGCGATCTGTCAGGCCTTCTTGCCCGAGCCGCGCGTGATCCTCTGCGACGAGCCGCTCTCGGGCCTGGACCCCCTCGGGCGGCGGAGCATGCGCGAGGCCTTGCTCGCGCGGGCGCGCTCGGGCGCGGCCCTGATCGTGAGCAGCCACCAGCTCGACCTGGTCTCGGCCATGAGCGACCGGATCCTGATCCTCGACCGGGGCAAGCACCTGCTCGAGGGCACCCTGGCCGAGATCCAGCGCGCCCTGCCCAGCCTCGACGGCAACGCCTCCCTCGAGGAGGTGTTCCTCGCCGCGGTCAGCGGCGCGGGCGCCCTCGACCCCGCGCGCCGCGCCGCGCCCGCCTCGGCCAGGGTCGACGCCCCGCCGCCAGCGGCCCCCGCCGAGCCGCCCGAGTGAACGTCCTCGGCCTGGCGTGGTTGGTCACGCGCTTGAGCTGGGGCAACCGCCTGCGCCGCTTCAAGCGCGTGCTCTGGCAACCCAAGACCCTGCTGACCCTCGTGTTCGTCGGCGGCTACGTCGGGCTGCTCTCGTTCAGCGTGATCGTGGCCCGGCTCAGCGGCGAGTTCGTCGGAGACGAGGCCGGGACGAGCTACCGCGGCCAGCTCTACGTCCCGCTCTGGCTGCTGGTCTTGCTCGCCCTGAACCTCTACGCCTTTGGGCGCTTCGGCGGGCTCCCCTTTCGCCAGGCGGAGACGCGCTTCCTGCTCCAGGCGCCGCTGACCCGCCGCGAGCTGGTCGCCTACTGGGTCACGCGACAGCAACCCGGGCTGTGGATCAGCGCGGCCTTCTTGAGCCTCGTGCGCTGGGGCATGGTCCCCGGCTCGAACCTGATCCTGTTCCTGCTCGGGCTGTTCCTCGCCCTGCAGGGGATCTTGCTCTGGGGCCTGTGCGGGCGCCTGCTGCGCAGCGCCCTCGACGACCAGGGCCGCAGCCCCACCTGGACGCGGCTCCCCCTCGCCCTCGGCGGCGTCGCGCTCTGCGCGTGCGCGGTCCTCGCCTACCCCGGCGGCGCGCTGACCGCAGCCAACTTCGATCGCTGGCTGCAGCGCCCGCCCCTGGCGCACTTCCTCGAGCCCTTGCGCTTCGTGGTCGACGGCATGCTCGCCCCCACCGTGCGCCAGGGCCTGCCGGCGCTCGGGCTCCTGCTCGCGGGGAACCTGACCCTGCTCGCGCTGGCCCTCGCGCGCCCGACCCCCGTCGAGGAGGCGTCGCTGCGCCAGGCCGAGCTGATCGACCTGCTGCGGACCCAGGGCTGGAAGGCGTGGCGGGCCGCGCGCCGCGGGAAGCCGGCGCCGCTGGAGGGCGAGCCCTTCTCGATCGCGGGCCCCGGCGGCGCCACGGCGGCCCTGGTGTGGAAGAACCTGATCGGCTGCGGCCGCTACCACACCCCCAAGGCCTTCGTCCTCGCCCTCGCCCTGGCGCTGGCGATCGGCACCGAGGTCCGGCTGGCGCTGCCGCCCGACGCGCCCTACGCGGCCCAGGCGGCGGCGGTCACGCTCTATATCACCACCCTGGTGGCCTTCCTCAGCCTCTCGCAGCAGCGCCACGACCTGCGCATGGACCTCCCGCGCTTCGACCTGATCAAGGCCTGGCCCCTGAGCGCGCGCCAGATCCTCTGGGGCGAGGTCCTGGGGATCTCCCTCGTCGCCAGCGCCTACGGCGCGATCGGCTGGAGCGCCGCCGTGTCGCTGGTCGCGCTGCCCCCGAGCGTGGGGCTCACCGTCGGGGTGGGCTTCGGCTTGGCGCAGCGCGCGGCGGTGTGGCTGAGCGGACTGCCGCTGATCGCCGCCGGGGTCTTGACCTTCGTCGCCGTGCACAACGCGGCGGCGCTCATGTTCCCGACCTGGGTCAAGCTCGGACCTCAGCAGCAGGCCGAGGTCTCCAAGCTCGGCGGCTACGCCTTCGTGCTCGGCGTGACCAGCGCGATCGCGGGGGCCTTGGCCGCGGGGCCGCTCCTGCTCACGGTGCCCGTCTACGTGATCGGGACCTACCTCGCGCCGGCGCCCTTCGCCTGGGCGATCCCCGCCGCCTGGCTGACCGCGCTCCTCGTGCTCGCCGAGGTGTGGCTGCTGCTCAGGCTGCTCGAGTCGCGGGTCGACGCCTTCACGCCGACCTCGATCCCCAGCGCCTAGGCCCTCACTTCGACGGGTCGGCGCGCTCGAGGCCGGCGATCCGCTCCGCGGCGAGGGCCCGGTCCTCTGCGCTGCGGTGCCACTCGGCGACCTCGCGCCAGGTCGCCAGCGCCTGCCGGCGACGGCCGAGCGCCTCGAGCGCCTTGGCCAACACGACCCGCGGCCACTCGAGGGCCGGCCCGCCCGCCAGGGCGTCGCGCGCTTCGCTCACCGCCGCGGTGTGGTTCCCCAGCAGGTGGTGCAGCAGGGCGCGCGCGCCGAAGCCTTCGGGGGGGATCCAGGTCGCGCCCTCGAGCTGGTCGAGGAGCTCCTGCGCGGCGTCGAGCTCGCCGCGCTGGAGGTGCACGTAGGCGAGGTTCGCCAGCGCGGGGGGCGACCCCGGGTCTTCGTCGAGCAGGCGCTGCCATACGTCGAGCGCCTCGTCGTAGCGCTGCAGCCGCTGGAGCGCGAGGGCCTGGTCGTGGAGCAGGTCGAAGCGATCGGGCCACTGCTCGAGCGCTCGCCCGAGCGGCTCGAGGGCCTCGGCCGAGCGTCCGAGCCAAGCCAGCGCTTGCCCGCGGACCGCGAAGCCGCGCGCGCGCAGCACGCCCTCGGGCAGGAGCGCGTCTCCCAGGAGCGCGTCGACCTCGAGCAGCGCGGCGGCCGGGCGCGGGTAGACGAGGAGCTCCGCGCGCACCAGCCGCTCCTCCGGCTGCTGCAGCGGGAGGCCGACCAGGCGCTCCAGCGCCGCTTCACGGTCGGCCCGCGCGCCGGTCTCGTCGAAGACCTCGAGCGCGAGCCCGTAGTCCTGGAGCCGCGGCAGCCCGCCCTTCAAGGCCAGCCGCGCGTCCTCGAGGGCTCGCTCACGCCGTCCGCACTCGAGGTGCAGGAGCGCCCGCTCCAGGCGCACTCCGCCGTCCTCGCGCAGCTCCAGCGAGCGCTCGAAGGCCGCCTCCGCCTCCTCGAGGCGGTCGAGCTCGAAGAGCGCGCGCCCCTGGTGGAAGGGCACACGAGGGTCGTCCGGCACGAGCTCGCGCGCGCGCTCGAGGAACGCCAGGGCCTCTTCGGCGTCGCCGGCGTCGAAGGCGACCTCGCCGCGCAGGATCCACGCCTCGGCCGAGTCCGGGTCGAGCGCGGTCGCCTCGGCCGCCGCCTGCTGGGCCTTGTCGGGTCGACCTTCGTGCAGGAAGCGGTGCGCGGTCTCGAGCCGCTGCTCGAGCGGGCTCAGCGGCGGCGGAGCCGAGGGCGCGTCGCTGAGGGTGACCCGGGGCTCGGGCAGGACGACCTCGGGGGGCCGCTCGGGGCGCATGAAGCGCAGCGCGAGCGCGGCCAGCCCCCCCAGCGCGCCGACCCCCACCAGCGCGAGGAGGCCCAAGGGCAGGAGCGAAGCGCGCCCCTCCCCGCTCGCCGGCGCCCCCTGCTCGAGGTAGTCGCGCAGCGCGGCGGCCAGGTGCTGCACACTGTCGAAGCGGTGCACCGGGTCCTTCTCGAGGCAGCGCAAGCAGATCGCCTCCAGCGCGGGGTCGACGTCGGGCCGCAGCTCGCGGATCGGCGTCGGGCGCTGCTTCACGGTGGCGATCACCACCTGCGCCAGGTTCTCGCCCGGGATCGGCACGCGGCCCGTGAGCGCGTAGTAGAGCACGCCGCCGAGCCCGTAGACGTCGGTCGCGGGCCCCACCCGCTGCTTGTCGCCCTTGGCCTGCTCCGGCGCGAGGAAGCCCGGGGTGCCGAGGAGCGCCCCGCTGCGGGTCAGGCGCTGCCGGTCGTTGAGCTCGAGGGCCAGGCCGAAGTCGGTCACCGACGGCCGCCCGCGGTGGTCGAGGAGCACGTTGTCGGGCTTGAGGTCGCGGTGCAAGATCCCGCGCCCGTGGGCGTGCGCGAGGGCCTCGCTCATGCGGAGCACGAGCTCGGCGGCCTCGCGCTGCCCCAGCGGCCCGCCGGTGTGGACGCGCTGGGTCAGCGTCTCTCCCTCGACGAAGTCCATGACCAGGAAGGGCAGCCCGCGGTGCACGCCCGCGTCGAACACGCGCACGATCCCGGGGTGGTTCAGCTGGCGCAGCGTGCGCACCTCGCGGGCCATGCGCTGGAGCATGTTCGACGACTCGAGCCCCGCGTGCAAAACCTTGACCGCGACCACCTCGCCCCCCACCGAGTCGACGGCGCGGTAGACGGTCCCGGTGCCGCCTTCTCCGAGGGCCTCCAGCTTGCGGTAGCGGTCGAGGGAGCTCACCCCCCCAGTATCGCTCAATTCACGCTCCCCCGCCGGCGGGGAGCGCTCCGAGCGGCCATACTGGAGGGGTGAGCGCCCTCGATCGCTACGAGCTTCTCGACCTCCTCGGCCAGGGGGGCATGGGGTCGGTGTATCGCGCCCTCGACGGGGCGACCCACGAGTCGGTGGCGATCAAGCTCCTGCACAGCAGCTCGCCCAAGGCCCGCGAGCGCATGCTGCGTGAGATCCGCGCCCTCGCCGCGCTCAACCACCCCGGGATCGTGCGCGTGCGCGACGCCGGCACCCACCAGGGCTCGCCCTTCGTGGTGCTCGACTTCGTCGAGGGCGAGACCCTCAGCGCGCAGATCGCGCGCGAAGGCCCGCTGCCCTCCTACGGAGCGGCGGAGCTGACCCGCGAGCTGGCCGAAGCCCTCGACCACGCGCACCGCCAGGGGGTGATCCACCGCGACCTCAAGCCCGACAACGTGCTCGTCGACCCCACGGGCAAGCCGCGCCTCACCGACTTCGGGCTCTCGACCCAGACCAGCGACGAGCAAGAGCGCTTGACCGTGAGCGGCGCGCTCCTGGGGACCCCGGGCTTCCTCTCCCCCGAGCAAGCGCAAGGGCAGCGCGAGCGGATCGGCCCCGCGACCGACCTCTACGGCCTCGGCGCGGTGCTCTACTTCGCGCTCACCGGTCAGCCCCCGATCCAGGGCACGACCTTGCCGCAGGTGATCGCCGCCACCTGCAGCGAGCGGCCGCGTCCGCCGCACGAGCTGAACCCCGACGTCGACCGCCGGCTGTCCAAGGTCTGCCTGCGCTGCCTGGCCAAGGAGCCGGCCCAGCGCTACCCCGACGCTCAGACCGTCGCCGAGGCCCTCGAGGAGGTGCTCGACGGACCGACCCGGCAGGGCTTCCCTCTCTGGGCCGCCGTTGCGCTGAGCCTGCTGGGCGTGCTCGCCGTGGGCACCGGCTGGGCGCTGGGCCGACTCAAGTCGGCTCCCGTGGCGGCGGCGCCGCCGCGCGCGCCGACGCGCC
>JAGQRJ010000516.1 GCA_020425635.1 Planctomycetota bacterium
AGAGCGGCGCGGTCCCGGGCTGATCTCCGGCGATGAACCTGGGGTAGGGCTCGAGGCGCTGCGCTCCGAAGCTGGCCTGGTCGGTGATCGACTGCACCGCGAGCAGCGCCGGGGTGGCCTGGGTCGACTGGTCGATCACGAGGCGCACCTGCTGCGCGTTGAGCTGCTTCAGGAGCGAGGCGACGCCGATCGGGAAGAAGTCTTCGTTACGGTTCTGGCGCGCCCCGTTGCCGTCGTTGTAGTAGGCGTTGTAGCGGAGCTGCGGCGCGAAGTCGCGCGCGATCGCCGCGCGCAGCTCGAAGCCCAGCGAGCCGTTGGGCTCGAGGGTGTAGACCGCGGGGGTCCCCGAGGTGGTGCTGCCGTTGGAGGTCGAGCTCGCCCCGCCGGTCGTCCCCGAGCTCACCGCGGCCTGGGTCGAGCCGCCCCCCGAACCACCGCTGCTGCCCCCGCAGCCGACGGCCGCGAGGCCCGTCAGCAGCGCGAAGGTCGTCGAGATCCCCAGGAGCCAGGCGGTGCGCATGCTGCCCTCCGAGTGGCCTCCTTCGAAGCGCGTGCCGCGGCGTAAGCTCCATGAAAACGTTCGATTACGGCCCGCGGTCTTTTCATTCCCGCCTCTGGGCGACCGAAACGCGGGCTCGTGCCACGCCTCCGCCGCCCTCCCGCCAGAATTCCGCCTGACGCGGGCCCCAGCCGAGCCGACCTCCCCGACGCGCCTTCGCGGCCCTCGCACACGTCAGCCTGCCCGCAGCGCGAGGGTCAGCTCGGTGCGCTGGGCGTAGGTCACCCGGCCGAACTCGGCGTGGGCGTCGAAGGCCGCGCGGAGCTCGGCCAGGAGCGCCTCGCGCACCTCGCCTGCGCGGGGGAAGTAGCTCGCGCTGTCGATTCGTCCGACGACGCCCTCCCAGGTCAGCGCGTCGTCGTTGGGGTAGCTGAGCTGCTGCCCGTCTCGGAACCACGGGCTGTCCGCGGGCGACGCGCAGCGCATGCGGCTCACTCGCCGTCCGGTCTGCTCGGTGTGGGCCTGGGCTCGCTCGACGACCGCGGCGTAGGCGGCCATGAACGGGGTGTCGGTCCGGCGCAGGTTCCAGACCAAGGCCACGCGCCCTCCGGGGCGCAGCACGCGCTGGAACTCGCGCAGCGCGCGGTCGCGGTCGAACCAGTGGAAGGCCTGAGCCACGAACACCAGGTCTTGGCTGGCGTCGGCGAGGGGCAGCGCCTCGGCGCGCCCGACGACGTAGCGCGGTCCGCCTTGGGCGGCGGCCTGGGCGAGCATGCGCGGGTCGGGCTCCACGCCCAGCGTTCGCGCTCCCGCCGCGTGGAGCGCGCGGGTCGAGATCCCCGTGCCGCAGCCGACGTCGACGGCGCGGGTCGGCGTGGGGAGCCCGGCCAACGCGGCTTCGAGAGCCGCGGCCGGGTAGCCCGGGCGCCAGCGCGCGTAGGCGTCCGCGCGGTCGGCGAAGTAGCCGATCGCGTCGCCGCCTACAGCGTGGGGTTCCACACCGAGGCCATGCGCCGGTTGAGCTCGTCGGTGGCGCGGGCCTTGCCCTTGAGCAGGCACGCGCGGTGGTAGTCGCGCACGAAGTCGCGCAGCTTGGGGTCGTCGTAGCGCTCGACGCCCTCGAGCGCGCTCTTCACGTAGCCCCACCACATGGCGGCGCCGCCGACCACGCGCGGGGGGCGGGTCATGCGGTAGAGCGCGCTGGCGGTCATGTAGCCCAAGCCCGTGCCCATGTAGTACTGCCCGAAGCCGTGGCGCAGGCGCCCGGTCACGATCCCCTTGTGGCTCGAGCCCATGGGGCGCAGGTGCAGGAAGCGCAGCTCGGGGTCGTCCCAGCTCTCGGCGATCCAGCCCTTCATGCGGCAGCGGTGTCCGTCGATCCCGTCCCACATGACCTGGCGCACGAAGCCCCCGATCTGGCGGAAGCAGGCCACCCGGTAGAACTTCGAGGCGCCGATCGCGTTCTCGTCGCCGCAGCCCTCGCTGATCAGCTCGCCGTCGAAGGTCTTGGCGTGGTTCGAGGGGCCGGGGAAGTAGGGCTTGCCGCTGCAGTTCCCCAGCCGCGGGTTCGCCTCCATGCGGTCCATGAGGGCGGCGAAGTAGCCGCGAGGCAGCTCGAGGTCGAGGTCGAGCTTGCAGAGGTAGTCGTAGTCCTCGGGGTCGATCGTGTCGTAGCCGGCGTAGAAGGCCTCGATCACCCCGGGCCCGACCGCGCGCTCGCCGCGGTTGGTGCGGGTCACGACCCGGATCCAGTCGTGCTTCGCCGCGTACTCCGCCAGGATCTGGGGCGTCGAGTCGGTCGACCCGTCGTCGACGATCACCCACAGGCTCGGGGGTTCGGTCTGCTCGACCACCGAGTCGAGGGTCCTGCGGCAGAACTCCTCCTCGTTGCGGCAGGGCGAGATTACGACGTAGCGTCTACCCACGGACGAGGCTCCCCAGCGCTCGCCGCAGGCAGCCGGCGGCGGCGACGCCCCCGGCGAAGCCGCGCTGCAAGCGCTCCAGGTTGGTGGACGTCGAGAACTCCTCGCGCACGTGCGCTTGCCCGGCCCGGGCCAGCCGCCGGCGGAGGTCTGGGTCGCCGAGCACGCGACGCAGGGCGTCGACCAGCGCGCCGACGTCACCCGGCGCGACCATGAGCCCGGTCTCGTCGTGCTTGACCAGCTCGCGGATCGTCTCCAGGTCGCCCGAGATCACGCAGCGCCCCTTGGCCATGGCCTCCATGAGCACCACCGGGATCCCGTCGCGGTCGCCGTCGCTGCTCACCTGGCAGGGGAGCACGAACACGGCGCACTCGCGCATGAGCCGCTGGACCTCGTGGTTCGGCTGGGCGCCCAGCAGCCGGACCCGGTCGCCGAGGCCGAGCTCGCGCACGAGGCGCTCGAGCTCCTCGAGCTCGGGCCCGTCGCCGATCAGGGAGAGGGTCGGCGCGTCGGGGAGCTGGGCCAGCGCGCGCAGGAGCACGTCGAAGCCCTTCTTCTTCACCAGGCGGCCGACCGCGAGCAGCCCCGCGCCTTCGACGCCGGGGTCGTCGCCGACGTCGACGCCGCAGCGCACCACCGGCAGGCGCTCGGGGTCGAGGGGCTCGAGCATGCGGTAGAAGTCGCGGTGCCACTCGCTGATGCAGGCGACGAAGGTCGCGCGCCGCAGCTTGGCGAGCAGCAGGGAGCGGTCGCGAAACAGGTCGGCCGCGTGGCCGGTGAAGCTGAAGGGCACCCCCAGGGTCATGGCGGCGTACATCGCGACCCCCGCGGGGGCGTGGGCCATGTGGGCGTGGACGTGCGTGATCTGCGCGTGGGTCAGCTCCGACGCCAGCGCCAGGCCGCCGAGGCACTGCGCCAGCACGTGCGGCCGCTTGGCGAGGGGCACGTCGGGGGCGCTGACCGCGTCGAGGGCGCCGCGCAGCAGCACCCCGGGCGCGCAGAGCCCCTTCAGCAGCCCGCGGCGGAAGGTCCCGGGGCGGTAGACGACCGTGGCTTCGTCGGCGAGCCGCTCGAGGCGGGCCTCGCCGAGGTCGCGCTCGGGGTCGCGCAGGGACGCGACCGAGACCCGGTCTCCGCGCTCGCGCAGCCCGAACACCTCGCGGTAGACGAAGGTCTCGGAGCGCGCGGGGAGGACCGCGCCCACGTAGAGGATATGCCGTGGGCTGGTCACCGCCGCCTCGGGGGCTAGGCGGGGTTGTCCGCGTTGTCGCGCGCGGCGACCGCGAGCCCGACGATCCGCTCCATGTGCTCGACGGAGCCGTCCTGGAGGAACACCACGTTCTCTGCGCGGCCGGCGATCCGGTGGCGCGGGGGGCGGTTCTTGGGCTCCATGACCACGGCGATGATCGGCTCTTGCTTGACCCCCGCCGCGCACAGCTCGGCGACGAACTCGCGGGTGTCGTAGAGCTCGCTCTCGCCGTCGAGGACCGCGAGGTCGAAGACGTGCTTCTTGAACTCGGCGATCGCCTCCCGCCGGCCGGGGACCGTGATCACCTCGTGACCCGAGTTCACGATCGCGAAGGAGAACTCTTGGCGGCGGTCCCGGTGGGGGGCAATGTCCAACACCTTCATCGGTAAACCATCCTCTTCTCGTCTTGATGGATGACCCAACGAGTATACGCGGGACTCACGCCGGCGTCAGGCTATGGATTTTGACCTCGACCCAGCGGTTGTTGATGAAGGGCATGAGCACCGCCCGGTAGCGTCGGCCTTCGCGTAACTCGACCTGGGGAAACTCCTTGAGTTGACCCTCGTAGAGGTGCAAGGTCTGCCCGTCGTCGCTGGTGAGCCTCAGCTCCCAATAGTTCCGCCCGGCGAAGTTCTTGGCCTCGGCGACCACCTCGACCTCCGCCTCCAAGCGCGCGTCCAACAGCCCCACGGGGCCCTCCTCTGTTCAAGCTACACACGAGGGCCTCGAAGAGGCCCCCCGAAAACCGGGCGCCCGCGGCCCGTTGGGGGTGAGCCCTCGGAGCTTGGCTCCGAGGGCGAGGGGGCCTCGGAGAGGCCCCCTGAAAACGAGAGGCCCCCTGAAAACGAGAGGCCCCTTGAAAACCAGGCGCCTGCGGCCCGTTGGGGGTGAGCCCTCGGAGCTTCGCTCCGAGGGCCCATCAATAGAGGTCCGTGCCGAACAGGTCCTTCTCGTAGCGGTCGGCGTAGGCGGCGAGGTTCCCGATCGAGGCCGCGACCTCCATGGGGTCTGCGTCCTGCACGAGCTGCGTGTCCATGATCACCAGCTGGTTGTCCTGGATCGCGATCGCCCCGTAGGCCAGGCGCGAGTTCTCCTCGAGGCAGCGGCGGAAGTCGACGTCCTCCGTGCCGCCGATCACGCTCCAGTAGCGCACGATCTTTTGCTCGGCCATGTCGGTGTCGTTGGTGATCAAGACCACCTGGCTCCGGCCGTCGCCGGTGGGAACGTCGATCGAGAGCATGCCGTCTTCTTCGACCACGTGCCACGAGCACGCCTGCGCGATGCTGTCGACGATCTTGCGAATGCTCATGCCGCCTCCAGGGGTCCGGGAGGGCTGAAGTATATCGCCCGCGGGACGCGGGGGGTGCGCTCGTGGGAGGGTGTGGTCTATTCGCAGCATGCCCGAGCTGCCCGAAGTCGAGACCATGCGCCGCGGGATCCTCCCGATCGTGGGCGCGACGATCGAGGCCGCCGAGCGCCCGCGCTGCGCGCGCAAGCCGATCGCCTTCACCCCTGGCTGGCGCGCCTTGCGAGGCAAGCTCAGCGGACGCCAGATCGCCAAGGCCGACCGCCTGGGCAAGCGCCTGGTGCTCGTGCTCGACGACGGCGGGCGGCTGGTGATCGAGCCGCGCATGACCGGGCTCTTGCTCCTCGCCGACCCGCCGACCCCCGACCACCTGCGGCTGCGGCTGCGGCTCAGCGGGCGCGCGCCCCAGGAGCTCCTGTTCTGGGACCGCCGCGGACTGGGCACGGTGAGCTGGTTCGACCCCGCCGGCTACGCCGAGCTGGAGGCCCGCCTCGGGCCCGACGCCCTGACCGTGAGCTCGGCGGCCCTGCGCGAGCGGCTCGGCGCGCGCAAGCGCCCGATCAAGGTCGCGCTCCTCGACCAAGCGCTCGTGGCCGGGGTCGGCAACATTTACGCCGCCGAGCTGCTCAACCGGGCCAAGGTCCACCCTGAGCGCGGCTGCGACAGCCTCAGCCCTCGGGAGTGGACCCGGGTCGCCGCGGTCATGCGGGAGGTGCTCGAAGAGGCCGTGCGCTACGAGGGCTCGACCCTCGGAGACGGGACCTACCGCACTGCGCTCAACCAGGACGGGAGCTACCAGAGCAAGCACCGGGTCTACGGGCGCGAGGGCGAGCGCTGCCGCAGCTGCGAGCGCGGGACGGTCGCGAGGATCGTGCAGGCCCAGCGCGCGACCTTTTTCTGCCCGCGCTGCCAGCGGGTGCGCTGAACCCTCGCTCCGCCTCGTCGCCACGATCCCGTCCGTCCTCCTCAGGGGGTAGGCTGTGCGGCCCGGAGTATCGACATGCGCCAAGCCACCTCCCCCCAGCTCACCGACGCCCTGCGCGCGCACCTCCGCGCCGACCACGGTCGGCGGGTGGACACCGCCACGCCGAGCGAGCTCTACGACGCGCTGGTCGCCGCCCTGCGCGGCGAGATCATGGACCGCTGGGTCGCCACCGGGGAGCGCTACGCCAAGCCCGATGTGCGCCGAGTGTGCTACCTGTCCATGGAGTTCCTCCTCGGGCGACTCCTGCGCTCCGCGGTGCAAGCCCTCGGCCTCGAGGGGCCCGTGCAGGAGGCCCTGGAGCAGATCGGGGCGACCCTCGAGGACATGGAGGAGGAAGAGAACGCCTCGGCCCTCGGGTCGGGCGGGCTCGGGCGCCTGGCGGCGTGCTTCCTCGACTCCATGGCGACCCACGACTACCCGGCCTACGGCTACGGGCTGCGCTACGAGTTCGGCTTGTTCCGCCAGCGGATCGTCGACGGCTGGCAGACCGAGCAGCCCGACGACTGGCTGCGCTGGGGCAACCCGTGGGAGGTGCGTCGCCCCGACGAGGCGGTGCAGGTCCAGTTCTTCGGCTACGTGGACGCCAACCAGGACGAGCACGGGCAGTTCCACTTCGACTGGACGGGGAGCGAGACGGTGCTCGCGGTGCCCTACGACATGCCGGTCTGCGGGTTCCGCACCGACACCGTCAACACGCTGCGCCTGTGGGAGGCGCGGCCCCTCGACAGCGGGGTCGACCTGGACGTGTTCCACAGCGGCGACTTCCTCGGGGCCAGCGCGGGGCTCGTGCAGGCGGAGACGATCACCAAGGTGCTCTACCCCGCGGAGCGCACCGAGGCCGGTCAGCTGCTGCGGCTCAAGCAGCAGTATTTCCTCGCCTCGGCCACGCTGCAGGACCTGGTGCGCCGGCACCTGCTCGTGTGCCCCGACCTCTCGAACTTCCACGAGCGTGTGGCGATCCAGCTCAACGACACGCACCCGGCGATCGCGATCCCCGAGCTCATGCGCCTCCTGCTCGACGCCCACGACTACAGCTGGGACGACGCCTGGGAGATCACGCGCAAGACCTTCGCCTACACGAACCACACCTTGCTCCCGGAGGCGCTCGAGACCTGGTCCTACGGCCAGATCTCCAACCTGCTCCCGCGGCACATGCAGATCGTGCAGGAGATCGACCGGCGCTTCAGCGACCACGTGCGCCAATGGCGGCCCAACGACGAGGACGTGCTCTCGCGCATGGCGATCGTGAGCCACGACGCCGAGCGCCGGGTGCGCATGGCCAACCTCTCGGTGGTCGCCAGCAGCTCGGTCAACGGCGTCGCGGCGCTGCACACCGAGCTCCTGCGCGAGGGCGTGCTCAAGGACTTCGCCGAGCTCTTCCCCGAGCGCTTCAACAACAAGACCAACGGGATCACCCCCCGCCGCTGGATCCACCAGGCCAACCCCCAGCTCTCGGCCTTGATCAGCGAGCACCTGGGCGAGGCCTGGATCAAGGACCTCGACCAGCTCCGCCAGCTCGAGCCCGCGATCGAGACCCCGGAGTTCCGCGCGCGCTTCCGCGAGATCAAGCGCGCCAACAAGGTCACCCTCTCGAACTACGTCAAGCGCACCCAGGGCGTGGTCTTCGACCCCGACAGCCTGTTCGACGTGCAGATCAAGCGGATCCACGAGTACAAGCGCCAGCTCCTGCTCGCGCTCTACACCGTCGACCACTACCTGCGGATTCGGGCGGACCCCAACGGCGACTTCGCCCCGCGCACGGTGATCGTGGCCGGGAAGGCCGCGGCCGACTACGACACCGCGAAGCTCGTGATCCGCCTGTTCACGAGCCTGCAGGAGACGATCAACGCCGACAAGCTCGTGCGCGGGCGGCTGCAGGTCGCGTTCCTGGAGAACTACCGCGTGAGCCTCGCGCAGCCGATCGTGACCGCGGCGGACCTCTCGGAGCAGATCTCGACCGCGGGCTACGAGGCCTCGGGGACCGGGAACATGAAGTTCGCGCTCAACGGCGCGCTCACGATCGGGACCCTCGACGGCGCGAACGTCGAGATCCGAGAGGCGGTCGACCCCGACCACTTCTTCTTGTTCGGGTTGACCGCCGACCAGGTGGCGGCGCTGCGCCACGAGGGCTATCGGCCCCGCGGGATCTACGAGCAGTCGGAGCGGGTGCGCGAGGTGCTCGACGCGCTCTCCGGGCCGCTCTTCAGCCGGCAGCCTGGGCTGTTCCACCCGCTCGTCGACGCGCTGCTCGACCGCGACCACTACCTCGTGCTCGCCGACTTCGGCTCGTACTGCCGCGCCCAGGAGCAGGTCGAGGCGCTGTGGCG
>JAGQRJ010000517.1 GCA_020425635.1 Planctomycetota bacterium
GGCGCCGAGGGCCGCGGCCAGGCGGTCGCGCCGGGCCGCGGCGACCCGGCCGCGGCGGACGCGGTAGAGCGCGCGGCCTCCGAGCCCGGCCCCGAGCACGAGCAGCGGCACGAGGACCACGTGCAGCAGGTTGAGCGCGGGCTCGCGGTCGAAGCCGGCGAAGTTTCCCTCGTAGAGCGGCTGCGCGCTGCGACGCCCGCGGATCCCGGCCAGGGAGCGGTCGAGCACCCAGTCGACCAGGGCCCCGACGAAGGCCGCCCCGGCGCCGTGGACCTGGTTGGCGTCGCGGGCGAAGTCGACGTCGCCCACGAGCGCGACCACGGTCTCGACCTGGCCTCCGGGGTCGGGGGTCTGGAGCGGGTCGGGCTCGCTCCCCGTCCAGGGCGGCGCGGGCTTCCCGGTCCAGGCGCTGGGGAGCGCGCCGCGCACGGCCGCGCCCACGGAGACCGAACCCAGCTCCGCGGGGGCCGCGGGCGCGCGCAGGGGGTGCGCGTCGAAGGACTCGCCCGCGATCGTCCAGGCGGGGGGCGTGCGGACCAGGGCCGTCGCGCCGGGGGCGCCCTCGAGGGCGCGGACCTCGCCGGCGAAGAAGAAGGTCAGCCCGCCGAGCCGGCCCACGACGGGGCTCGCCGCGTTGTGCTCGGGGGCGCACTCCACGTAGTAGGGGTAGGGGTCGAGGATCCGCGCGCCGTCGGCCTCGAAGGGCCAGGTCTTGCCGCCCGGCGCGGCGATCATGTCGCCGACGCTCAGGCCCCAGGTGGCCAGGGTCCGGTCGAGGGGCTGCTCGGGGAAGCGCCGGGCCAGGAAGCTGCGCGGGTCGATCGCCCACGACTCCGCGAGCACCACCAGCCGCCCCCCGCGGGCGACGAACTGGTCGAGCTGGTAGCACACCCGCTCGCTGGGGGGCAGCGGGGCGAGGAACACGAGGCAGCCCACCTCGGCCGGGACCGCCGGGAGCTGCTCGAGGTCGAGCTCCTGGAGCGGATACGACTGCGCGAGCAGCGCCTTGGCGCGCGAGAGCGAGGCGCTCGTGGTCCCCGCCCAGCCCACGCGGACGCGGGGCAGGATCAGGCGCTGCACCGCGACGGCGACGTCGTACTCCAGGTTGGGGCGGTGCAGGGCGAGCTCGAGGACCTCGCGCGGGCGGTCGCGGTAGTGGAAGGAGACCCCGGCGAAGGCCTCGACCTGCTCCATGCGACCCTCGCCCTGGACGCGGTAGACGATCTTTTGCACCCCGTCCCGGGCGGCTTGTTCGATCAAGCGCTTGCGCTCGCGCACGTCGAGGTGGCTGGCCTCGGGGTCGCGGACCTCGAGCAGGCCGCGGTCGCCGAGGGCGGCCTGCACGTCGCGCAGCAGGTCGAGCAGCTCGCGCACGTAGGGGCGGGTGGTCTCGGGCAAGGCCGAGGAGAGGTAGACCCGGATCGTGAGCCGGTCCTCGACCTGGGACAAGAGCTCGCGGGTTTTGGGGCTCAGCGAGTTCGAGCGCTCGAGGGTCGCGTCCGCGCGGAGGTTCAGCGCCGGGTGCGCGGCGAGGTTCACCGCCAGCAGGAGCGCGGTGGCCGCGAGCCCGGCGACCGCCGCGGTCTCGAGGCTGCGCGGGCGGCGCTCCACCGCGAGCACCGTCCAGAACAGCGCGACGCCGCTGAGCGCGACGAAGTAGAGCACGTCGGGGAGCGCGACCACGCCGCGGGTCAGGTAGGCGTAGTGCTCGCCGACGCCGAGCGCGCTCAGCGCTCCGACCGCGCCGCGGGGGAACACGCTGCCCAGCAGGGTCACCACCGCGGGGTCGCCGAGGACCCCCAGGCTCACGCAGGCCAGCGCGCCGCACACGAAGGCGACCACCTGGTTGGAGGTCAGCGCCGAGGCCA
>JAGQRJ010000518.1 GCA_020425635.1 Planctomycetota bacterium
CCTCGCCCTCGGGCTCGCCGGCGCGCTGGGCTACGTGGCCTACGCCAAGAACCAGGAGGCAGAGCGCCTGCTGCAAGAGCAGCACGCCAAGGAAGACGCGGAGGCCAAGCTCGCGGAAGAAGCCGACATGGCTCAGCTCGCGCAGGCCTGGAAGCTGCGTGAGAGCGACCCGGCGCGCGCGCTCGCGATCGCGCGCGAGGTCGCCCCGCGGCAGCCGGAGGCCTTCGAGGTGCACGCGCTGCTGGGGATCCTGCTCGACCCCAAGGGCCCGGAGGCGGAGGCCAAGCTCGCCCACCTCGACCAGGCCCTGCAGGCCCAGCCCCAGGAGCTGGAGCTGCTCGTGGAGCGCAGCTACACCCAGATCGGCTTGAAGCAGCTCAAGGAAGCCGAGCTCTCGGCTGCGGCGCTCAGCAGGCTCGGCGACGCCGGCCGCGTGGCCTCGCTCAAGATCCGGGGAGAGATCGCGCTCGCCGAGGACGCCAAGCAAGGGGCCGCGATCCAATTCGAGCAGGCGCTCAAAGAAGATCCCCAAGACGCGGAGCTGTTCGCGCGCCTGCTCGAGCTCTTGATCGACCTCCGCCGCTACGACACCGCCCGCCAGCAAGCGGCGACCTTCGCCGAGCAGCACCCCGACGACGCCCGCGCGCACGCCTGGTCGGCGCGGGCCAACCAGCGCCTGGGCCGCAACCCGATCGCGCGCCAGCAAGCCCAGAAGGCGCTCGAGCTCGACCCGCAGTCGGAGCTCGCCCAGGCCGTGCTCCGCGACCTGCCGCGCGTGCGCAACGACCCTCCCCCCCCGCAGCGAGACCACCCGAGCGGCGACGCGCACCAGCAGACCCACGCCGCGATTCAAGCCGGCATGCAAGCGCTGAAGCGCAACGACCCGGCCGGCGCGCAGCAGGCGCTCCAGGCCGCGCTGCGCGAAGGCCCCCTCGACTGTGTCCCCGCGATCCTCGACCGGGCGAAGCTGGCCATGGCCCTCGGGCGCCCCGACTTCGCCGACCGCGACCTCTCCTCGCCTGCCATGGCCAAGGCCGACCGGGCGCACATGCTCGCGGCCCTCGAGCTGCACGCCAACGCCAAGGCCATGCTGCGCCAGACCGACGCCGCCGAGGCCCTGTTCACCCGCGCGATCCAGCTCGCGCCCGACGACCACGACCTGCTCCACGAGCGGGGCCACCACTACGAGCGCACCGGCGACCTCGCCCGCGCGCGGGCCGACCTCGAGGAGGCGCTCCAGAGCGCCCCCAAGGACGCCCACTACTGGATCACCCTCGGCGGGATCCTGCACAAGCTCGGAGACGACGACGCGGCGCGGGCGGCGTTCAAGCACGCCCTCGAAGACAGCGACCCCGGCACCTTCCGCGGGGACCGTCCGCGCGCGGAGCAAGCGCTCAAAGAGCTCGGCGGGTCGTGAGCGAGCCCGACCCCGCGCCCAACCCCGTTCCCGCGAACTCCCCCGAGCCCGCGCGCCCCGCCGACCGACGCGTGACCGCCGCGGTGCTCAAGGCTGCGGCGAGCAACCCGAGTGAAATGCTCGAGGTCTTGCGCGCCGAAGCCCGCGCCAAACGCGGCGCGACGGAGCCGGCGGCCGCCCCTGCCCCCGCCGCGGGAGGGCTGCTCTCTTCGACCGCGCTGTTCCGCCGCGCCCTCGCCGGGAACACCC
>JAGQRJ010000519.1 GCA_020425635.1 Planctomycetota bacterium
AGCCCGAGGAGCTTCGCTCCGAGGGCGAGGGGGCCTCGGAGAGGCCCCCTGGAAATCAGTCGCCGAGCGCGTCGACCACGCCCCGGCTGGGCGAGCCCGACGGCTGCGGCGCGCCCTCGCCGAGCGAGTCGTCGTCGGGCAGCTCCTCGAAGGAGAACACCGAGAGCCAGGGCTTCTGGTTGCCGATTTCGCGCTTCACCCCGTTCAGGGTCACCGGGTCGCTCTCGCCCGACTCCGCGAGCCGCTTCAGCGCGTCCAGAGCCGGGTCGGGAGCGTCGGCCCCGCCCTGAGGCAAGAGCCGCAGCCCCTGCTTGGTGCCGAAGGTGTAGCTCCCGTCGTCGTTGCGGTAGATCCGGCCCTGCTCCTGGATCACGGGCGTCTCGATCAGCAGCGCGGCCGAGGAGACCTGCCACACCCCCGCCCGCCCTTTGAGCCTCACCGTGTGGGAGCCGCGCCACATGCTCCTCAAGACCTTGAGCCCCTTGGTCAACCCAGACGCCTCGCCGGCCATTGGCCCCCGCCGCAAGACCCCCACGACATCCCCAAAGCCGAGGTCCGCCGCGCCCACGAGCGCGGGCTGCATCATGCCCGCAGCCTCGTTCCACTGCGTCGCGCTCGTCGCCCCCTGGGCGACGACGCGGGCGGTCTCGAAGGCGGCGAGCGACTCCTCGATCCCGGTCCGCAGCCACAGCGCCTCCTGCTCGGAGAGCGCCACGAGGTCCAGCCCCTTCGCGTTCTTGCGGAGCTCCCACAGCTCCGAGGCCAGCTTCGGGCCGGTGCTGGCCGCGATCGCCTCGAGGATCCTGTCGGCCGTGGGCTCCGCGCGCCAGGCGTCGTGCGCGAGGATCGCGAAGCGCTGCTTCAGGCTGAGCACGGCAAACCGTTGGTAGGCGGTGAGCTTCAGCTTGTCGAGGTACGCCTGCGCGTCCTGGTCCACGTAGCCGTCGAGCCCAGGGCCCGCCTCCCCCAAGGGTAAGTCGACGACTTTGCGCGGGAGCTCGTCCGCGTCCTGGGCTTGCGCCCAGGGAGCGCCGGTGAGCAGTGCCATCAGAATCAGTGTTCGTTTCATCGCGATTTCCTCCGAGGAGCGCTCCGCGCAAGCGAGCGGCCAAACGCGTACTCAGCGTCGGCAGGACTTGGAAACGGGCGCTGCAAAGTGACCTCCCCGAGCACCCGTGGACCACGACGCTGAGACGCTCCCGACCCCGAAGGGGCGCAACCAACGAAGCAGCCCTGCTCGCGGACGACGCGTGCAAGGCTGCTTCAGGGGGATTGGATTAGAGAGAGAAAGAGAGGGGGTTGAATCGTGTGCGGTGCTACTCCGGAAGCTTCTGGGTCAGGCCGTCGGTGTCAGGCCGGCCCTCGCCGAGCTGATCGGCGTCAGGGAGCGTGGAGAGGTCGGTGAACTCGACCACCGCCAGCCAGGCCGGGCGGAAGCCGATCTGCCGCTGAATCCCGACCAGGTTCACCGGCGGGCTCATGCCGTCTTTGCCGACGAGGGCGAGGAGCGCCTCGAGCTGCGCGTCGGCGTGGCCCGGCCCGTCCTTGGCGATCAACGCCGGCCCCTGCGCGGTGCCGAACACCGGGCTCCCGTCGCTCGCCTGCCGGTAGACGCGACCCTGGTCGTCGACCACCGGGGTCTCGAGCAGCAGGTAGGACTTGTGGACGCGGCCGAAGGTGCCGTCGGGGAGCATGACGTGGTGGAACAGGCCGTCCCCCGCGACGCTCACGACGCCGACCACCGCGCCGTTGCGCAGGCGCGCGATCGGACGGCCCCACGCACCGTCAGGGCTGGGCTCACTGCGCACGAGCAGGTCGTTGCCCGAGGTCACCACGCGTCCGCTCATGATCACGGCGAGGGCGTAGTCGAGCTCGCTCGCCATGCTCATGAACTCCATGGCCTCGAGGCCGGCGTAGGCCTCGGCTGCGTAGTGGCCACGCAGGGTCTCGCGAGTGGCTCGCACCTTCTGAGCCAGGCCGCGCAGCTCGAGCTCGTCGAGCGCGCCGAGGAAGGCCTCGCTCGTCTCCTGCGAGCGCCAGGCGTCGCTCCGGAGGAGCGCCAGCCGCTCTTCGACGGTCAGCCCCGCGAAGACCAGCTGCAGCTGGTCCTGGAGCCCCATGAGGTAGAGCTCGCTCGGGTTGTCGAGGGTCACTGGCGCGTCGGGGTCCTCGCCCTCGTCGTCACCCAAGGCGAGGTCCACGCGGGGCTGGGCCGGGTCGAGCGCGATCGCCGAGCGCAGGATTCCCTCGCGGTCGACCGCGTCACCGAGCTCGGCCCAGGTCAGGGTCGCCACGATCGGGCCCGCGGCGTAGGGCGCGTCGAGGCCGTAGTGGCCCCAGAGGAAGGTCATGCCCTCGGGCTCGACGACGACCTCCCCGAGGTCGGCCACCGTGGGCCGACCGGCGAAGGCGTCGTCGGAGAGGTAGCCTCCCCACTCACGCGTCAGCGCGTCGTGGATCGGCTGGAGCACCTCGCCCTTCTTGTCTGCGCGAAAGAACGCGTCGGGCGAGACCCGCTCGCCGGTGCGTAGGTCGTAGGTCGCGCTGCCGAGGGCGGTGTTGGGGTGCGCCGCACCCGCGAAGTAGGTCGAGATCGAATACGAGACCGAGAGCAGCTCGTCGGTCGCGACCCCGACCACGGTGTCGACGTAGACCCCGTTGACGCCAGGCATGTCGGTCTCACCCGGGTCTTCCTCGAGCAGCTCCTGGAAGCTGCGCTTGGGCTCGAACGCCCCGCGTCGCAGGGCCTCGTTGACCTTCGCCATGATCGCGGGGTCACCCCCCGTGAGCTCCACGTAGCGGACCTCCCAGTCGAGCTTCGTCGCGGCGTCCCTGCCCTGCTGGACGCGGTATTCGACCCCTGAGCGCGGACTGGCCAGGGCCGCGCTCGCGAGGAGCGCGAAGCAGAGCGAAAGGTAGGTGGGTTTCATGAGGGACTCCTCTACGAGGGGCCCATCCCGCAAGACCCGGGCCAGAGACCGGAAGCGCCGCGATCGAGACTTAGGGTGCTCTCTAGCGGGAGTGTCCAAGTTGGACGGGAGACGGCACCAGCGCACGCACCACTTCGGCTCACGAGACCCACGTCCACGCTGCAGCCATGGACTTGGGTCCCGCTGAGGTAGGCTTGCGCGGTAGCGCCAAGAGAGGAGCGTCATGAGCGAGCGTGTCGAGACGCTGTCTGACGAAACGTCCGGGGGAGGAGCGTCCCGAGGCGGCGACGCGAACGCGAGGGGCGCGCTCGCAGTCGACCGCTGGCTGCCGCTGACCCTCGCGCTGACCCTGGTGGGGGTGTCCGCGGCGGTCGGGGTCGCGCTCGGGCAGCCCCCGCGCTCCGTCGAGCGCGCGCTCCCCCCGCCGCCCCTCGAGGAGGAGCCCTTCGACCATTCGGCCTACTTCGCCAAGCCGTTCTCGAGCGGGCCGGAGGTCACCCTGGCTTGCCTCGGCTGTCATTCGCACGCGGCCGGCGAGGTCATGCAGACCTCCCACTGGACCTGGTCGGGACACGGCGCGGACGAAGGCGGAGGCGGCTACGGGAAGCGAAACCTGCTCAACAATTTCTGCATTGGCGTGCAGTCGAACTGGCCGCGCTGCACGTCGTGCCACGCGGGCTATGGCTGGAGCGACGGAGGGTTCTTCGAGACCGCGACCGAGGCCCAGGTCGACTGCCTGGTGTGCCACGCGGACCCGACCGTCTACCAGAAGGACCCAGCCGGCGCGGGGCTCCCCGCGCCCGGGGTCGACCTCCGCGCGGCGGCGCGCAGCGTCGGTCCGGTCGGACGCGGCCAGTGCGGCACCTGCCACTTCTCCGGCGGCGGAGGAGACGCGGTCAAGCACGGCGACCTCGACGGCACCATGCTCCACCCCAGCGAGCAGATCGACGTGCACATGGGGCGCCTCGACATGGTGTGTACCGCCTGCCACCACACCGAGCAGCACCAGGTGAGCGGGCGGCTGCTGCCCTTCGGCGACGCCGACGAGCGCCGCGTGAGCTGCGAAGACTGCCACGCTGGCGCGATCCACGCCGACGAGCGGATCGCTCGCCACGAGGCCGCGGTCAGCTGCCAGGCCTGCCACATTCCCTACATGGCCCTGGAGGCGGCGACCAAGCTCAGCTGGGACTGGTCCCAGGCGGGGCAAGACCCGAGCGTCGTGGCCACCCACGACCCGCAGGTCGCGCGCGACCCGCACCTCTACAACAAGAAGAAAGGGCGCTTCACCTACGGACAGCGGGTGCCACCTGAATATCGTTGGTACGACGGGCGCTCGACGCGACTGTTGCCCGGCGAACGAATCGATCCCGCGCGTCCGGTGCCGATCTCGGCGCCCCAAGGCAGCGTCTCCGACCCTGCGGCCAAGCTCTACCCCTTCAAGATCCACCGTGGCCGCCAGCCCTACGACCTGGAGCACGGCTACCTGCTCGTGCCCAAGACCTTCGGCCCGGGCGGCTACTGGACCGACTTCGACTGGGACGCGGCGCTGCGCCTGGGCGCTGAAGCCAGCGGCTTCCCCTACAGCGGCCGTCACGGCTTCGCCGACACCGAAATGGCCTGGCCCCTGAATCACATGGTCCAGTCCAAAGAGCGCGCCATGCAGTGCGCTGACTGCCACGGGGAGACCGGCCGCCTCGACTGGCGCGAGCTCGGCTACCCCGGCGACCCCGCGCGGCACGGGGGTCGCGCGCAGCGAGGGCTCTTGAGCCCGCGGGGGCCGCAGTGAGCGCCGCGCGCGCGCTGCCCGCCTGGGCCCTGGCGGCGCTGGGCGCGCTCGCGAGCGGGCAGGAGCTCCCCCCCAGCGGGCACCCGCCGATCCCCCTCCTCGACCGCGACGGTCAGCCCGTGCAGCGCTCGCAGCAGCCCGTGTCCACCCAGCGCACCTGCGGCGGCTGCCACGACGTGGCCACGATCGCCCAGGGGTACCACAGCCAGCTCGGCTTCGACGAGCCAGCGTCCGACTCGGCGCCTTCCGGGCGCGCGGGGGACGTGGGCCCAGGGCTTTGGGGCCGCTGGGACCCACGCCTCGGCCCGCCCGGCGATGCCCGCGCCGACCTCGCGACCTGGCTGCGCCTGCACGCAGACCTGCACGTCGGCGGCGGTCCCGGCGCCGACCTGCAGCTCGAGGTCGACTGCTTCGTGTGTCACACCCCGCACCCCAACCTCGACGCTCGCGCGGCGACGGTCCGCGCGGGGCGCTTCGCGGAGGCGCCCAGCGCCACCCTGCTCGGCAGCGGTCTGGTCGAGCGGACGCCCGACGGGCTGCGCTGGAGGGCCGACGCCTTCGCCCCCACCGGCGCCTCGCCCGCGCTGCTCGGACTGCAGCCGCCAGGCGACCGTCAGTGCCTGGCCTGCCACGGACTGAGCGCCGCGGGCGAGGCGCCGCTGTGGGCCGCGCTCCCGACACCGCCCGCGGCCCTCGGCGACGAGGGGCTCGTGTTCGGCGCGCAGCGCGTGTCGGACTCGGCCCTGAACCTGCGCGACAAGGACGCGCTGACCCGCCCTTGGGACGTGCACGCCGCGCGCCTGGTCGGCTGCGCCGACTGCCACCCGCCGCTCAACGCCCCCGGCGGCTTCCTCGAGTCCGAGGAGACGCGCCCCTCGCACCTGGCCGAATCGCCGCGCCGACCGAGCGTGGGCGAGTTCCTCCGCAGCCCGAGCCACGACTTCCGCAAGGGCTCGAGCTCCCAAGGCACCGTGGCCCGTCGGCTGAGCGGCTCCCAGCGCGACTGCCGCGGCTGCCACGCCAGCGTGTCGCACGCCTCCTGGCTCCCCTTCTCCGCGCGCCACCTGGAGGGGATCGCCTGCCAGGCCTGCCACATTCCGCGCGCGCTGCTCCCGGCCCGGCGCCTGACCGACTGGAGCGTGCCCGACCCGGCGGGCGCGCCCCGGGTCGAGCTCCGTGGCGTGGAGGGCGACCCCGCCGATCCGGCCACGCTGATCGAAGGCTGGCAGCCGCTGCTCCTCCCCCGCCGCGCCGCGCCCGACGGCGCCGCGCGCCTGCAACCCTTGAACCTGCAAGCGACCGCCTACTGGGTCAGCGGAGCGACAGGGCGCCCGGTGCCCCTCGACCGTCTCGCGGCTGCGCTGCACCAAGGCCACGCCTTTCACCCCGAGGTGGTCGCGCTGCTCGACCGCGACGGCGACGGCGCGCTCGCCGCTGACGAGCGCTGGCTCTCCGACGCAGCGCAGGTCGCGGCGATCGCCGCGCGGCTCGAGGCGGTCGGCGTCGCCTCCCCCCGCCTCCAAGGCGAGCTGATCGCCCAGGAGCTGCACCATGGGGTCGTCGAGGGGGCGTTCGCGGTCCGTGACTGCCGGTCGTGCCACGACCCTGGCGGGCGCCTGGGCGGCACCTGGCTCCTCGCCGAGCGGGCCCCCTTCGGGGTCGAGCCGACCTTGCTCGGCGACGCCACGGTCAGCCTCCCGGGGCAGGTGCTGCGCGCCGAAGGGCGGCTGACCTACGTCGGCGCGCCGACCGAGGACTCCCACGCGCCGGGCTACGGGCGCAGCGCCTGGATCGACGGGCTGGGGCTCGCGCTCCTGCTGCTGACCCTCGCGGGCGCCAGCGGGCACGGCCTCCTGCGCTGGCTCGCAGGGAGGGGCGCGTGAGCCAGGCGCAGACCCAGGTCTACGGCTTTCACGACCGGACCTGGCACTGGATCCAGGCTTTCGCGATCCTCGGCCTGCTCGCCACCGGCTTCGCGCTCCGCTTCCCCGAGCGCAGCGACCTGGATCTGACCCTGCTGTTGAGCGTGCACCTCGGCCTCGCGGGCTTCCTCCTGCTCAACGCCGTGCTCGGGCTGTTCTACTTCCTGACCAGCGGCCTGATCCGCCACTACGTGCCGCGCCCGCGCGAGGTGTTCACGCTCTCGATCCTGCAGGCGCGCTACTACCTGTGGGGGATCTTCCGCGGCGCCCCGCACCCCTTCGAGCGCTCGCCCAGCGCGCGCCTGAACGCGCTGCAACAGCTGACCTACCTGGGCATTCTCAACGTGCTGCTCCCGCTCATGGTCCTCAGCGGCGCCGCGCTGTGGGGCGAGGTCTCAGGCGCCGGCTCCGCGCGGCTCCACGCGCTGGGCGCCTGGCTCTTCGCCAGCTTCGTGACCCTCCACGTCTACCTCACGACGACCGGCGAGACGCCGCTGGCGAACCTGAGGGCCATGGTCACGGGGGTCGAGGCCGCAGAGGCAGAGGCAGAGGCCGAGGCAGAGGCAGAGGCAGAGGCAGAGGCCGAGGCAGAGACCACCCCCCAGGCAGACCCTGGACCGGAGGCGACGTCATGACGTCTCGCCCGTATTGGAATCCGTACTTGGCCGGGGCGCTGCTCGGGCTGGTGCTGCTCGCGGCGTTCCTGCTCACCGGGCACGGGCTGGGCGCGTCCGGCGCGCTGGCCCGGCTGCTGGCGGCGGCCGAGGACCTGGTGGCGCCCGGACACGTCGACCGCACGCGCGCGCTGGCGACGTACGCCGGAGGCGACCGCAACCCGCTCGGGCACTGGCTGCTGTGGACGGTGCTGGGCGCGCTGCTCGGAGGCTTCGCCTCGGGGCTCAGCGCGGGGCGACTGCGGGTCGAGGTCCGCAAGGGTCCGGCGATCGGGACCCGGACGCGCATGCTCATGGCCGTGCTCGGGGGAATCCTCGTGGGCTACGGCGCGCGCCTGGCCCGCGGCTGCACCTCGGGGCAAGCGCTCTCGGGCGGCGCCGTGTTGGCCGCCGGCTCGTGGGCGTTCATGTTCGCGGTGTTCGCCGGCGGCTACCTGCTGGCGTGGCCCGTACGGCGTCTGTGGCTGCCGGTCGCGGGGGAGGATCGCCATGCCCTTTGAGCTAGGAGGCTGGGGGGCTGCGCTGGCGGCGCTGGGCACGGGTTTCGGCTTCGGCTTCGTCCTCGAGCGCGGCGGCCTGGCCGACGCGCGGCGCCTCGCCGCGCAGTTCTACCTCTCCGACGTGCGCGTGCTGAAGGTCATGTTCACGGCGATCGTGGTCGCCATGCTCGGCGTCTACGGCCTGGCGGGCGTAGGCGCCGTCGATCTCGAGCGAATCTTCGTCAACCCGACCAACCTCTGGCCCGGAATCCTGGGCGGGCTGCTGCTGGGCAGCGGGTTCATTCTGGGCGGCTATTGCCCAGGCACGGCGCTCCTGGCCAGCGTCACGCTCAAGCTCGACGCGCTTGCCTTCGTCGGCGGAGTCCTGATCGGGATCTTCGCCTTCGGCGAGACGGTCGGCCTCTACGAGGGCTGGTACGAACACTCCGGCGCCTACGGCCGCCTGACCTTGCCCGAGCTCTTCGGCGTCGGCGCGCCCTGGATCGCGGGGGCGGTGGTGGTCATGGCGATCGGCGCGTTCTGGGCGGGCGAGCGCGGAGAGGACCACTTCGGCCCGGCCGAGGAGCGCGGGCGCGACCGTCGCCTGGGCCGCCTCGCTCCCGCGCTCCTCACGCTCGCCGCGCTCGTGTTCGTCGCCGGTCCACCCGCCGCGGAGAAGCGCCGCGCGTGGCAGCGACCCGAGCTCACGGAGCGCCTGCGCGCGCGCGAGGCGCACCTCGACCCCGCCGAGCTGGTGGAGCTCATGCACAACCGGCAGATCGCGATCGAGATCCTCGACGTGCGCAGCGAGGCCGACTTCAACCTGTTCCACCTGCGCGGCGCGCGACGCACGACCCACGCGGAGCTCGGCGGCGATCGGCTCGCCCTGCCCCGGGGCGTGCTGCGCGTCGTCGTCGCCAACGACGAGGCCGAGGCCGAGGAGGCCTGGACGCTGCTCTGGGCCCAGGGCTACCGCAACGCCTACGTGTTGGCGGGCGGACTGAACTTCTGGCTGGACCTCTTCCAGGACGGCGCCCCCAAGGACGCCGCGCTGCCCGCGCCGTCAGCGCGCATGCGTCACACCTTCACCCGCGCCCTGGGAGGGCGCTGGCCCGCGTCGCGCCCCCCCCTCGAGGCCGCCGAGGGGCGCACCTTCGAGCGCAAGGCCAAGGTCGTGGCCCCCGCCGCCGCCGGCGGGGGCGGCTGCGGCTGAGCGGCCTGCGAACAGACGGCTAGACGACGTCGCGCAGGGTCAAGCGCAAGGCGGCGAGCTGGGTGCCCGCGATCGCCCACAGGCCCGAGACCCAGACGACCCGCGGGAGGTCTTCGTTGAACTCGCGCAGCTTCCCCGTGTATTGATTCGCCAGGTCGTTGACCAAACGGAAGGGCACGAAGAGCTGGTCCACGAAGGAGTATTCGCCGAAGCCCGGACTCAGCCCGCCCGCCGCCGAGAGCAAGACCAGGGCCCCGACCGCGGCGCCGGTGGCGTGACCCGGGTGGTCGACGAGGGTCGAGCAGAAGGTCCCGACCCCGATCAAGGCGAGCAGCGGAACGAGGGAGGCGCCGGTCGCCGCGAGCACGAACCAGCGCATGTCGCCGAAGCTGTGGGTCACGCGGTCGGGGAACAGCGGGTCGACCACGTCGTAGAGCCCGAAGGCGAGCTCCGCGCTCGCGGTCGCCGCGAAGACCGCCGCGAGCAGGATCGCCGCGGTCAGGCTCCACAGCGCGAGCACCTTGGCCGCGATCCACTCCGCGCGGCGCACCGGGCGCGCGCAGATCACACGCAGGGTGCCCCAGCTCGCCTCCTCCGCCACCGAGCTCGCCGAGAGCACCACCGCCAGGAGCCAGATCAAGAAGCTCGCGCGGGTGACGCTGCCCGCGAGGACCGTCCAGCCGTTTTGGAACTCGTCGCCTCCGGCGCTGCCCTCCGCCGCCGCGCGCGCAGCCGCGGCCGCGCCGCTGAGGCTCGGACCGGCGAGGGCCAGCAGGATCACGAGCACCGCCCCGACCCACAGCAGCCGGCGCGCCAGGAGCTTGCTCAGCTCGACGCGGTAGAGGGTCCACAGGCGCCCGATCACGCCCCCTCCTCTTCGGCTCCGACGGCCGCGGGCTCGGCCGTGAGCTCAGCGAACAGGTCCTCCAGCGACCGTCGTCGCGGCGCCAGGCTCGAGACCTCCACTCCGGCCTCGATCAGTCCCCGGTTGAGCTGCGCGCTCTCGGCGCCGGCGAGGGAGACCACGAGGGACGCCGAGCCGTCGGGGCCGCGCTCCTCCTCCTCGACCTCCCCGACCCCAGCCTGGGCGCGCAGCCAGCCGAGCGCCGCCTCGCCGTCGTTCACACGCAGCTCGAGCCGCGCGTGGTCGGGCTTGATCAACTCGGCCACCTTGCCGTCGACGACCTTGCGCCCCCCACGGAGGAGGACCACGTGGTCGCAGGTCACCTCGACCTCGTGCAGCATGTGGCTGCTCACGAGCACCGTCTTGCCCTCCTCTTCGGCGAGGGAGCGGATCAGGCGCCGCACGAGGAGCACGGCCGGTGGGTCGAGCCCGTTGAGCGGCTCGTCGAGGAGCACGAACTCGGGGTCGTGCAGGATCGCGGCGGCCAGCCCCAGGCGCTGCTTCATGCCGGTGGAGTAGCCCGCGGTGCGGTCCTCGCCGCGGTCGCCGAGGCCTACGCGCTCGAGGCAAGCCTGCACGCGCGCGGCGTCGACCCCGCCGCTGATCCGCCCGAGCAGCTCGAGGTTCTTGCGCCCGCTGAGGTGCGGGTAGAACGCGGGCGCCTCGATCAGGCAGCCCACCCGCTTGAGCACGTGCAGGCGCGCGTCGCGCAGCGACGCGCCGAACAGGCGCACCGCGCCGTGGGTCGGGCGCACGAGCCCGAGCAGCATGCGCAGGGTCGTCGACTTGCCCGCCCCGTTGGGACCGAGCAGCCCGCACACGGCCCCGCGCGCGATCGCGAGGTCCAGCTCGCGCACCGCCCAGCGCTTGCCGAAGCGCTTGCTCAGCGCCTCGGCTTCGACCACGTAGTCCCCGTCGCTCACGGTTGGGCGTTCTCCCTCGCGGGTATCCTACTGCGCCCGCGCGAAGGCGAGGGGCTCGGGGCGAGCTCCTAGTAGACCGACTGCTTCTGCAGCATCAGCAGCAACTCGGCGTTGCTCGAGGTGTTGCGCACCTGGGTCAGCAGCGCCTCCATGGCGCGCTGGGTCGAGGAGCGGACCAGGGCCCGGCGCATGAGGTTGATCAACTGGAACTCGTGGGGGTCGCGGAGGTATTCCTCGCGACGGGTGCCGGAGTCCTTGATGTTGATCGCGGGGAAGACGCGCATGTCGGCGAGGTCGCGGTCGAGGATCAGCTCCGCGTTGCCGGTGCCCTTGAACTCCTCGAAGATCACCTGGTCCATTTTCGAGCCGGTGTCGACGAGCACGGTGGCGATGTTCGTGATCGAGCCTCCGCCCTCGAAGCAGCGCGCGGCGCCAAACAGCTCGCGCGGCTTCTGCATGGCGCTGGAGTCGAGGCCGCCCGAGAGCGTGCGTCCGCTGCGCCCGCGCTCGGTGTTGAAGGCGCGCGCCATGCGGGTCATGGAGTCGATCAGGACCACCACGTCCTGCCCCGCTTCGGCCAGGCGCTTCACCCGGTCGAGGACCATTTCGCTGATGTTCACGTGGGCGACGGCGTCCATGTCGAGGGAGCTCGCGATCACCTCGGCCTTGGTGCAGCTGCGGGTGAAGTCGGTGACCTCCTCGGGGCGCTCGTCGACGAGGAGCACGATCACCTTCGTCTCGGGGTGATTCTCGCTGATCGCGTTGGCGAGCTTGTGCAGGATCACCGTCTTGCCGGTCCGCGGGGGCGCGACGATCAGGTAGCGCTGGCCGAAGCCGATCGGCGTGGCGAGGTCGACGATCCGCAGGGTCGGGTCGTTGTCGCGAGTCTCCAGCACGATCCGTCGGTTGGGGTTGATCGAGACCATGCCGCGGAAGTCGGGGCGCCGCTTGGCGACCTCAGGGGGGTCGCCGTCGACGCTGACGATCCGGTCCACCGGCCGCTTGCGCTTGTTGCGCCCGCCCCGGGCGATCCGCGCCTCGACGAACTGCCCGACCTTGAGCCGGTTGCGCTTGACCAGCCCCGCGGGGACGAAGGGGTCACCGCTGCCGCTGAGGTAGTTGTTCTTGCGCTGACGGAGGAAGCCGAAGCCGTCCTTGGCGACGAAGAGCAGCCCCTCGACGGTGTCGCCGCCGTCGGCGTCGTCGTCGCCTCCGTCGGCCCCGGGGCTGGGCTGCCGACCCGACGCGCGACCGGATTCGCGGTGCGAGTCGCGGTTCGACTCGCCGCCTCCGCCTCCGCTCCCGCCGCGCCGACGCCGGCGCCGACGGCGACGCTTGCCGCCACCTCCGTTGCCGGATCCCCCGTTGCCTTCGCTCATGCTGACCTCTGTCTCGACTGGTCGGTCGCGGAAGACCTCGCTCGCGACCCGTGCGGCCACGCGGGATAAACGTCGCGGGGCCGGGGGGATAGGGCTCCCCAGGCCCTTCACTCTCGCCGAACCCCGAGCCAGCCGCAAGGCTTTTGTCGGGCATGAGACGCGCGGCAAGCGAGCGGGTAGGATTCGGGGGTGACCCACGCCGAGACCCCCGCGCACGACGAAGCCGACCTCCTGGCCGCCTGGGGGCGCCTGGTCGCCTGTGGCGCCGACGTCGCCGCCGTGCGCGCCGCGCTCTCCCAGGAGCCGCGCTTCGCGCGCTTCGCCGGGTTGTTCGCAGAGGAGGGCGAGGCCGACCCCGTCCCCGAGCTGACCCCCTGGGTGCGGGTCCTGGTGTTCGCCGCCCAGGACGCCCCGCTCCTCGACCGCGCGGCCTCGCTGCGGGCGAGCGAAGCTGAGCCGACCTCGCGCGGCCACGCCTGGGCGCAGCTCGCCGTGCTCGAGGAGTCGGGCGCGCCCGCCGGCGACGCGCTCGCCGCGATCGCGCGCAGCGCGCGGCGCCGGGGCTACCCACGTCAGGCCGAGGCGTTCTACGCCGCCGCCAAGCGCGCGCGCCTCGGCGCCGACCTGCCCGCCTCCTTGGAGCCCGGCGGCTTCGGCCCGGTGGAGGACGCTCTGCTCGCGGCGGGGGGCGCCTCGAGCGCGGTCTACATGGCCCTCGCCCGGGCCGGCGAATACGCGCGCCCCGAGCAGGAACCCACGGGCGCCCCGCCGCCCCGGGCCAAGCCCGCGGCCGACGCGCCCCCGCTGACCCGGCTGGCCGAGAGCGCCGCCCCGCTCAAGCGCGGCTTCGAGCGCATGCTCTCGGGGATCGAGGGCGCGCTGGGGATCGGGCAGCCCGCGGACAACCGGGAGCGCGCCGCCGAGGCCGTGGCCAAGCACAAGGACCCCGCACCCGCCGCGACTCCGCGGGCCGAGCCTGCCCCGCGCGTGGTGCGCGAGCCCGTCGCCCCGCCCCAGCCAGCGTCCAGCTCCGGCCGCAAGACGATCGGCGGCGACTCCGGTCCGATCCAGGTCAACGACGTCCACGGCGGCGGCGTCGACGCCTCCGTCGACCACGAAGACCTCCAGGTCGCTGCCTCGCTGCAGGTCGACGCCTGGTACGACCAGCTCGACGACGCCGCGGCCAAGCTGACCCTGCTCGAGGTCCAGGCCGACCCGCAGACCGAGGCCGAGCTCACGGCCTTGCTCGCCGCCCTCGAAGCGCAGAAGGCCGGCCTCGACCTGGCCCCCAAGCGCACCAACCAGCTGATCGACCTGCAGTGGCGCTTCAAGGGCTACCTGCGCCGCAAGCGCTGACGCCCGCTCCTCAGTAGAGGTCGAAGCGGTAGAAGGCGTCGCTGCCCCGGGCGCGGTCGGTCGACCAGCCCGTGACCCAGCCGTCGCGGTCGATGTTCATGACGTCGAGGGCGTAGCGACCCGGCGGGAGCGGTGTGCGGGCCTGCACCCAGGTCTCGGTCGTGGGGTCTCCCCAGCTGAACTGAGCCTGGTCGACCTCGAACACGCCCTCGACGGCGACGGCCCACCCCCCGGTCGTGCTGGAGGACTCGAGCCGGTAGAGGGTGACGATACTGCGCTCAGCGGAGGGGCCCCAGGCGAGGCGGTCCGCGGCGCGCACCGCGGGCGGAGTCAGCCAGGTGTGGGCGCCCTGCGGCTCGTTGACCTGGACCTGTCCCCCGGGGGCGGTGGGCCGCGCGGTGATCACGTTCGAGGTGATCGTCTGCCCAAGGGACTGGGCTTGGATCCGATAGCGCCGGGTCGTGACCCCCGCCGCCGACGTGTCGTTGAAGTTCAAGAAGCCGGCGTCGCCGGCGTAGTGCGCTTGGTTGTTGAGCGCGTAGTAGAGCCGCGTCGACGCGATCCCGCTGTCGACGAAGACGCCGCCGCGTTCGACCTGCAGGCTGACCTGAGTCAGGCCGCGCAGGTCTTCGTGAAACCCGCAGATCACGACCTCGTTCGTCGTGCTGCCGAAGTAGAGCCCGCTGAGGGCGATCGCCCTCAGGCCCTGCGTCGCTCCGCCCGGCCGCCCCGGCGCGGGCTGGGGCGAGGCGGCTGGCTGGGGCGCGCCGCTGGCCGAGCCGCCAGAGCCCGAGCTCGTGGCTGCGGTCGTGGTCGTGTAGTCGGGCTGGCTGCTGCCGGCGCAGCCCTGGGCTCCAAAGCTGAGCGCGAGCAGACTCAGGGCGCTGACGCCCCAATGGGGTGCCTTCATGGGTTCCTCCCTCTTTCCAGGAGGAGACGCGCAAGCCGCGCGCCCAGGCGACGGGGTCGCCTAACTCGTTGGTGACTTTGGGCCGCACGGGCGGCCGACGACCGCCGGCGGAGCTGAGCGTAAGGCAGCGCGGTCTTACACCGCCCGAATCTGGAAGGCCTCCGCGCCCGCGCGCGGCTACTCCGCCTCGAGGAAGCGGTAGCGGTAGTCGCTGGGCGGGTTGAAGTTCTCCTTGATCGTGCGCGGGCTGAGCCAGCGCATGAGGTTCAGCGAGCTGCCCGCCTTGTCGTTGGTGCCCGAGGCCCGCGCGCCGCCGAAGGGTTGCTGGCCGACGACGGCGCCCGTGGGCTTGTCGTTGATGTAGAAGTTGCCCGCGGCGTTCTTCAGCGCGCGATCGGCGGTCTGGATCGCGTAGCGGTCGTTGGCGAACACCGCGCCGGTCAGCGCGTAGGGGCTCGAGCGATCGCAGAGCGCGAGGGTCTCCTCGAACTCGGCGTCGGGGTAGACGTAGATCGTGAGCACGGGCCCGAAGATCTCCTCGACCATGCAGCGGTAGTCGGGCTTCTTGGCGCGGATCACCGTGGGGTGCACGAAGTAGCCCTTGGAGTCGTCGAACTCGCCGCCGATCAGGACCTCGGCGTCGGGGCTCTGCTGGGCGTGCTTGATGTAGCCCGTGATCTCGTCGTAGGCCTGACGCGAGATCACGGCGTTCACGAAGTTGCGGAAGTCGACCGGGCTGCCGACCGAGATCGACTCCAGATCCCGCCGGAGTCCGGCCTCGACCGCGGGCCACAGCGACTGGGGAATGTAGGCGCGGCTGGCGGCCGAGCACTTTTGACCCTGGTACTCGAAGGCGCCCCGGGTCAGCGCGGTGACCAGGCGCGGGACGTCGGCGCTCGGGTGGGCGAACACGAAGTCCTTGCCCCCGGTCTCGCCGCACACCCGCGGGTAGCTCTTGTAGTTGGCGATGTTCTCGCCCACGGTGCGCACCATGTGCTGGAACACGCCGGTCGAGCCGGTGAAGTGCACACCGGCCAGGGAGGGGTGCTTGAGCGCCACGTCTCCGATCTGGGAGCTCGGTCCGCTGACGAAGTTGATCACGCCGCCCGGGAGCCCCGCCTCGCGCAGGACCTGCATCAGCAGCCAGTTGGAGAGCACCGCGGTCGCGGCGGGCTTCCACACCGCGACGTTGCCGAGCATGGCCGGCGCCGTGGGCAGGTTGCCGCCGATCGAGGTGAAGTTGAACGGGCTGACCGCGAACACGAAGCCCTCGAGCGGGCGCATCTCCAGGCGGTTCCAGATCCCGGTCGGCGAGATCGGCGGCTGCTCCGCGAGCAGCTGGCAGGCGAAGTAGGCGTTGAAGCGCCAGAAGTCGATCTGCTCGCAGGCGCTGTCGATCTCGGCCTGGTACGCGTTCTTCGACTGCCCGAGCATGGTCGCCGCGTTGACGCGGGCCCGGTGGGGACCGGCGAGGAGCTGCGCCGCGCGGCGGAAGACGCTCAGCCGGTGCGCCCAAGGCATTTCGCTCCAGGCCTCCTGGGCCTCGAGGGCGGCCTCGATCGCGGCGTGCATCTCGTCGGGCCCGGCCTGGTGCACCTGCGCCAGGACCTGGCTGTGGTCGTGGGGGGCCGTGACCGGCTTGAGCTTGCCGGTGCGGACCTCCTCGCCGCCGATGTAGAGCGGAATGTCGAGCGGGTTTTGCGCGAGGTCCGCGAGGGCCTGCTTCAGCTCGGCGCGCTCGGGGCTGCCGGGGGCGTAGCTCCTGACGGGCTCGTTGATCGGTAGCTGAATCCGGGGAATGGCGTTGCTCATGATCGTCGTCTCTCTGGCTCGGCACACCGTCGGGGACGCGGGAGCTTCGGTCAAGAGGCCCGACGCGGAGTCAATCGCTCGATTGACTCCGCCGGGCCCGCCCGGGGCCTGGCCCAAGGCCGTGCTTGGCGTGGGCGGCGCGGCGTGGTGTATTGAGCCTCGCGACGGGGGTCGCCATGGCGAATCCGCACGAAATCGAACTGGGCCGACTCTTGGTCGCGCGCGGGCTGCTCACCCATGAGCAGGTCCTGGCCTTGGTGCGCGAGGGCAACGCCGACGGCCGCGAGCTCGCCGACCTGGTGGTCGTGCGCGGGCACGCGAGCCAGCAGGTGGTGGATCGGCTCCAGGAGATCATTCACAACGAGACGCGCAGCCCGCTCGCGCGGCGCGCGGACGCCTCCACGGAGCACGAGATCTCCCTGACCGGGGTGCGTGAGTCGATCGCGCGGGCCTGCCTCGAGGAGGCGCTGGCCATGCTCCCCAAGGACCGCGGCGAGGCCCACCGAGAGCTGCGCCGTCTGGCGCAGGAGTTCTCGGACACCGAGAGCGGGATCCGCGCCGCCCAGCACCTGCGGGCTCAGGGCCAGACCCTGTGAGCGCAGGGGAGCTCTCGCACTTCGACGCCGAGGGCGCCCCGCGCATGGTCGACGTGAGCCCCAAGCCGGAGACGGCGCGCTTGGCGCGCGCCCGGGCGCGCGTGCGCATGCTCCCCGAGACCGCGGCGCGGATCCGCGCCGGGACCGTAGCCAAGGGAGACGTGCTGGGCGTCGCTCGTCTGGCGGGGATCACCGCCGCCAAGCGCACCGCCGACCTGATCCCGCTCTGTCACCCTCTGCGGCTGACCTCGGTCGACCTCGAGCTCCAGGTCGGCGACGACGCGGTCGACGTCGAGGCCACGGTTCGCGCCTGCGACCGCACGGGGGTCGAAATGGAGGCCCTGGTGGCTGCCGCGACGGCCGCCTTGACGGTCTATGACATGTGCAAGGCCGTCGACCGCTGGATGACCGTAGAGGCGGTGGAGCTGCTCGAGAAGCGAGGCGGCAAGAGCGGCGACCTGCTCCGCCCCGCGACCCAGGGCGGCGCGTAACCCTGACCCAGACTCTGCGCTCGGCTCCGCCCGTGGCAGGGTAGTGGCGAGTTGCCTCGCGAGTTAGCATGCCCGTCCGGGGGGAACCTATGGCTACCGGAGGCGACTTCTTCGACCGCAAGCGCGGACGAGGCGCAGGTAAGCAGTTCGAGGTCAGGAAGAAGGGCGGCGTCACCCCCGAACACATCGTCTACGCCGGCGACTTCCAGATCGTCTACGTGTTCGCGCCGATCAACGGCGAGCTGATCCTGCTCAAGCCCGGCGAGGTCTTCACCTTCGGTCGCGGCGACGTGGTCGACTGCAAGATCGACGCCAAGGTCGTGTCGCGCCGCCACGCGCGCGTGCACTGGCAGGGGCTCGACCCGCCGACCCCCGAGCTGGTCGACCTCGACTCTCGCAACGGGATCACGATCAACGGGATCCCCACCCGGCGCAAGGTCCTCGAAGACGGCGACGAAGTGCAGATCGGGCCCTTCGCCGCGACCCTGCGCGTGCTCAGCGCCAACGACGACCTGCAGAACCAGATCCAGGTCGACCGCCTGAGCGCGACCATGGTCAGCTCCGAGCGGCTCAACGGCGAGACGCGCCTCGTGCCGCTGCCCTGGCTCTTGAACCACCTCGAGCGGATCAAGGAGTCGGGCACCCTCTCGGCCACGAGCGCCGACGGCGCCAGCGGCTCGGTGACCATGATCTCGGGGGTCGTGATCGCTGCGACCTTCGGCGACGACGAAGGCGTCGACGCGATCCGTCAGCTGGCCAAGCTCCGCGACGGCAAGTTCACGTTCAGCCCGCGCGCCGACGCCACCCCGCAGTCGATCCAGGGGACGATCGCCGAGATCCTCGGCCTCGACAAGCGCATGGCCCGCCCGCCGACGGCGAAGTTCCAGGTGCCGCCCCGGCGGCGCAGGCCCCCGCCGCCGCGCCGTCGCCCGGGCCCTCCCCGTCGCTAGCCCGCGCGGCCCTCGAGCCAGCCCGACTGCTGAAGCCACTGAGACCTCTCCGCAAGGGGCGGTCGTGTAGCGGTCGCTACTCCGCAAACTCACCACTTCGTGGTGAGCTTTGCGGGCTAGATCCGCGGCGGCGGGGGCACCCGGTAGAGCTTGCGGACCTCGTCGAGGGCCGCGTGCATTTCGCGGTGGGTCTGGAAGCGCTCGTCTGGCTTCTTCTTCATGGCGCGCCGGATCAGGCTGCACAGCTCCGGCGGGAGCTTGGGGTTGTAGCGCTCGATCGGCGGCGGGTCGCGCTCGAGGATCCCCTTCATGAAGTCCTGGAGGTTGTCGGCCATGACCGGGAAGCGCCCGCTGAACATGTGGTAGAAGCTCGCCCCGAGGGCGTAGATATCCGCGCGGTGGTCGACGTTGCGCGCGTTGTTGACCTGCTCGGGCGGCATGTAGCACGGGGTGCCAACGCCCTCGCCGTCGCGGGTGCCGCTCGACACGCCGACCTGCTTCGCGAGGCCGAAGTCCGAGAGCTTGGCGATCCCGTCCTGGGGGCGGTAGAGAATGTTCGCGGGCTTGACGTCGCGGTGCACGATCTTCTGGCTCGCGGCGTAGTCGAGGGCGTCGAGGATCTGCAGCCCCACGCTGACCCCGATCGCGAGGGAGGGCACCCCGAAGTCCTCGATCATGGCCTGCAAGTCGTTGCCCTCGAAGCACTCCATCACGATGAAGTAGCCGCGAGAGAAGGAGCAGGCGTCGTAGACCTTCACGATGTTCGGGTGCGAGAGCCGACTGATCGTGGTCGCCTCACGCAGGAAGCGCGACTCGACCCGCGGCGAGAGGCCGTCGTGCTTGATCAGGATCTTCAGCGCCACGGTGCGATCGAGGAGCAGCTGCCGGGCTTGATAGACCATGCCGTTGCTGCCCGAGCCGAGGCGCTTTTGGATCTCGAAGCCCTCGAACTCGCGGCTGTCGAAGCTCACGACCACTTGGCAGTCCGGGCAGAGGTACTTGCCCAGCTGCTCGCGGACGTTGCCCTCGGCGAAGGTCGCCAGGGAGATCGCGCGCTCGCAGAGCAAGCACTGGTAGCGCTCTTCGTTGAAGGAGAGCGTCTCCTCGGCCTCCTCGAACACGAGGTCTTCGAGGGAGTCCGCGTAGCGCACGTCGAAGGTCTGCTCGCCCGCGAGCAGGCGGTCGTTGGGCCCGAGCAGCTTGTTGTTGACCTTGCGCCCGTTGACGAACACCCCGTTGCGGCTCTCGAGGTCGCGCACGATCGCGCGCTGCCCGGTGAAGTCGATCTCGAAGTGCAGGCGCGAGAGGTGCGAGTCGCGGATCTTGCGACCCGCCGAGGACGAGCGGCCCAGGCTCAGCTTGGTGCCCTTCTCGACGGGGATATGCTCCCCCCGATTCGGCCCCCCCACAAACGTCAACACGACATACACGGTAGTCGCATGATAGCGCGGGCGTACGGGATCGGCCCCTGGCGAGGGCCGTCCCGACTCAAGCGCCGAAGGTCGTGAACGCCTCGGGCACGGCCTCTTGCACGTACCAGGTCCAGAAACGCCTGCGCTCGCGCACGTTCTGCTCCTCGTCTTCGAGCCCGGCGCAGGCCACCACCGCGAAGTAGGCGCTGTCGAGGCCGGCCGGGTTGGGCGCGTCGGGGTCGGGCGGCTCGGCGTCGGGCTCGGGCTCGGGGTCCTCGAGGGCCTCGTCGCGCAGCGCGACCTCGGCCGCGTGGATCGCGGCGTAGCCCACACAGGCCGCGCGCTGGTCGGCGAGCTCTTCGAGGCTCGGGCTCAAGGCCTCGATCGCGTCCCACATGGGTCCGCTCGAGTCTTCGCCCTGCACGTAGGCGTCGATCTTGTCGAGGAGCTCCGTAGCCCGGGTGTCCCCGGGCAGCGCCTGAGTCCAATACTGCAGGATCGAGCGGCTCACGAGCTGGGCGAGCTCCACCCGTCGGGCGTGCCCGAGCCCCTCGGCGAAGCCGTCGGGGTCGTACTCGGGCTCCCCCATGGCGGCCCAGATCGCGCGGCGGTGCTCGAGCACGAGCTCGCCACGGGGGTCGGCCACGATCGCCGCCTCCGCAGCCTTGAGGGCCTTCTTGAGCGCAGGAGAGAGGTGCTGGGCCACGGAGCCTCCGAGCTGGTGCGACGAGCGGAGCGCCGCGGGTTCGTCCGGTATAGCCACCGCCGGCGAAGCTCGCGACCGGGAGCGCGCCAGAGAACCTTCCCCTCTGGGGGGTAGACTCCCAGGGTGCCCGACCCTCCTCCGACCCCCCCTGAGCTGCCCCTGGATCTGCGCCGTCTGCTGATCCTCGACGGGCGCTTCCCCGACCCCCGCCGCACCGGGTCGGCCGGGTTCTGCGGGCTGAGCATCGAGCGCGACCTGACCCCGGAGCTCGTGCTCCACGCCTACCGCCAGGGGATCTTTCCCATGGCCGAGGAAGGCGGCCTGCTCGGCTGGTGGTCGCCCGACCCGCGCACGATCCTCGACCTCGACGCGGTCCACGTGCCGCGCCGGCTGGCGCGCACGGTGCGGCAGGGGCGCTACGCGCTGCGGCGCGACAGCGACTTCGAGGCGGTGATCGCGCGCTGCGCCGACCGTGAGGAGACCTGGATCTCCCCAGCGATCCACGCGGTCTACGGCGAGCTGTTCCGTCAGGGTCACGTGCACACGGTAGAGGCCTACGCTGACGGCGCGCTCGCGGGCGGGCTCTACGGGGTCGGGCTCCCCGGCGCCTTCATGGCCGAGAGCATGTTCCACACCGCCCGCGACGCGGGGAAGGTCGCGGTGGTGCACCTGGTCGAGCACCTGCGGAGCCGCGGTGTGCAGCTCCTCGACATTCAGTACGAGACCAAGGCCACCGCGGTCTTCCGCCCGCGCAAGATCCCGCGCCGCGAATACCTCGAGCGCTTGCGCGCGGCCCTGAAGAGCGAGGCGAGCTTCTAGACCGGCCGCGCGAGCTCGAGGCGCTCCGTCGCTGAGGGGTGCCTAACGCGCGCCGGCGAGGCGCGTGCTCAGCCCCGTGCCGCCGAACAGCTCGCGGGCCACGCGCGTGCCTTCACGCGCGAACGCGGCAGGCTTGCCGAGGGGAGCCGGGACGCGGATTCGGGAGGTGCTGGCCGGGTCGCCGTAGACGTTGCGCGTCCAGAGGTGCACCCAGCGCCCGGGGGGGAGCACGGCCTCCACGTCGTCCTGACGAGGGCCCACGACCGGCGCGACGAACACGTCGTCGCCGAGGAGGAACTGGTCCTGGCGACGCAAGAGCTCAGGGAACTCGGGGGCCACGAGCCACGGGTGGCGCACCAGGGGCGCTCCGCTCGCGGCCGCCCGGATCATGAGTCGCTTGCGGTAGGGGAAGAGCGCCTTGAACAGGCGCGACATGGCGCCGAAGTGATCGAGGGTCTCCGCGTCGCTGTCGAGCTGGTGCCCGGCGTCGAGCACGAGCCCGCCGTGGGTGCGCAGCACCGGGGTGAACGCGTTGAGCTCGGTCCAGCGCAAGAAGAGCTCCTTGCTCCGGGTGTAGAAGCGAAACGGTCCCACGGCGATCGAGGTGTAGCCGCCGACGTCGGAGTGGGTCAGCGAGAGCCCCGAGAAGCCCGAGCTCAAGAGCGCGGTCAGCCCGCTCTTGAGGCCGTCGTGCCGGTCCCAGGTCGTGAGCTGATCACCCAGCCACATGAGCTGGGCGGCGCCTGGGGAGCGGGTAAAGCCGCTGCGGCTGAAGGCCACGACCTCGGCGCCGAGCCCGGCCTCGGAGATCGCCTCCTGCTGCAGCTGCTGCCAGGCCACCGGGTAGAGGTTGTGAAATCGGGCGGCGTCGCCCGTGTGCAGCTGCGCGTCCATGGGCAGCGCCTCGCCGAAGTCGCCCATCCAGCCGCTGACCCCGCTCGCGAGCACCTGATCCTTGATCACCTCCTTGAACCAGGCCCAGGCCTCGGGGTTCGTGAGGTCGACCAGGCCAGCGTCGAAGCCGCCCTGGTCGACGCGGTGCGTCCCCCCGTCGGCGCCGCGCACGAGGAACCCCCGCGCCTCCGCCTCGCGAAACAGGTTGCGGGTGACACCGGGCTTGCCCTCGACGTCGGAGAGGAACGGGTTCACGTAGGACATGACCCGCAGCCCCTCGCCGCGGAGCTGGGCCACGAGCCCTGGCCAGTCGGGGTAGGTGTCGGGGTCGGCCTCCCAGTTCCAGTAGAGCCGGGTCCCGATCGGGGTCTGGCGCTCGCCGACCCAGTCCTGGAGGAAGAACCCGGCCAGCGCCACGCGGTGCTGGCGCATGAGCGCGAGGGTATCGAGGACCTTCTGCGTCCCTCCGGTCATGCCGATCACGGCCCCGCTGTGGATCCAGTCGGGCAGCGGCCGCATGCGGCCGGCGTAGGCGGAGAACGACTCGATCAGCTCGAGCGGGGTCGCGCCCGCCAGGATCCGCGCGCGCAGCTCCAGCCCGAGGACCTCGATCGAGACCCTCGACGCGCCGCGCAGGTCGAACACCGAGACCTCGCTGTTCTCCAGGCACAGACCGCGCATGCGGCTGGTGAGGAACATGGGGATCGGGGCGTAGGTCGTGGCCCAGCTCCCGCCCGCCCCGTTGAGGAAGGTGTTCAGGATCCAGGTCAGCGGCTGCTTGCCCCGCCCCACGCCCTGCTCGCGGACCACCACCGGGAAGCGCTTCCCGCGCAGGTTCAGGTGGGTGAACTGCTCGCCGAAGCCGAGGAAGGCCTCGTCGCGCGCGGCGGCGAAGGCCAGGCGCACGCGGTTGAAGCGGGTCCCGCCCTCGATCCGCGCCGAGAGCCCGAGCTGCCCGGCCGGCGTCGGGCGCAGCAAGACCCCGTAGCGCAGGGAGTCGTCGCCGACCGCGAGCACCCCGCGCAGGAGCACGCCGGCCTCGGTGGCGCTCACCGAGCTCACCGTCTGCGTGCGCGTGCGCTCGCGGCGCCGCTCCGCGAGCTCGAGGGTCCCGCGCTTGCCCTTGAAGCGCGTGCCCACGTCGAGGGCCTCGACGAAGCACTCGCCGGGCACCGTCGCGAACACCTCGCGCCCGCTGGCCGCGTCGCGCACGAGCAGCTGCCCGCCGCCGCTCGGCTCCCAGCGCACGGCGAAGCCGCCGAGCTGCGCGTCGACGGCTGGGGGCAGCGCGCCCTCGAGCCCGCCGGCCAGGACGGGTCCGCAGAGCCCGACCAGCACCGCCAACAGCGTCGCGCAACGCATGGTCGCCCCTTTCACCCTCTCAGGCTCTCCAGCGTGGGCGCTCATTGCAAGCACCAAGCCAAGCCCAACCCAGTGCCAGCCGGGGTTTGCGTTTCACGTTCGCGCCACCTGTCCAGCTTCGAGCGGCAGTCGGCCCAGCGCGGCTGGGCCGCTAGCGCTTCGCCGCGGCGAGGACGAGCTCCGCGAGGTCGAGGTCGAGCTCGGGCTGGAAGTCGTCGGGGAAGTCCGGGGTGAAGTTCATGGAGCCCAGCGAGTTCTTGAGCAGCGCGAGGGCGGCCGGGCGATCGCGGCGGCCCTCCTTGGTGTTCGCGCTCTGGACCCGACCCTGGCCGAGGATCATGTGCCCGATCGAGACCTCGCCCTTGATCGCCATGGTGCCGGTGCGCCCCTGGAACGCGATCATTTGCACCATTTCGAGCAGCTCACGCTGGGTCTCGAAGTGCTTGAGGCTGATCTGCCGGCGGTCGAGCCCCCGCAGGGTCGACTCGACGCCGAGGCTCGGCCCAGCGAGCCCGATCTCGGGGTCGGCGAAGCCTTGCACGTCTATGAACGGACGCGCCGCGCGGCTCAGCGCGACCTCGAGCTGCTCCGCCGACGAGAAGCGGTCGTCGGGGCTCACGGCCATGCACTTCGAGATCACCGCGCCCACCTCGGGCGGGAGGCCCGTCACGCGGAAGGCCTCGGTCTCGCCGCGCAGCACACGCTGCATGAGCTGCATGCCGTTGAGCTCGGCGAAGGGCACCTCGCCGCGCAGCATGTGAAACAGCGTGGCCCCAAAGGCGTAGAAGTCGGCGCGGTGGTCGGCGTGCTTCGCCCCCCGCACCTGCTCGGGGGGCATGTAGTGCACCGTGCCCAGGCTCTCCTCGGGCCCCGTCATGTGGCCGGTGAGGTTCCAGAGGTCCTTGGCGATCCCGAAGTCGGCGATCTTGGGGTGGCCGTCGCTGGTGAGCAGAATCCCCCCCGGCTTGAGGTCGCGGTGCACGATCCCCTCGGCGTGCGCGGCCTTCAGCACCTGCACGACCTCGAGCCCGATCCGCAGCCCGAGGGGCAGCGGCAGCCGCCCCTGACGCTCGATCACGTCGAGCAAGAGCGGGCCGCCCACGTCCTGCATGACCAGGTAGAGCGCCTGCGGACGGCGCTGCACGTCGAGCAGCTCGATCACCCCCGGGTGCCGCAGCTTGCTGCGCGCGCGCACCTCGTTTTGGAAGCGGACGACCTTCTTCTCCGGGATCCCCGCCACCAGAGGCAGCGCCTTGATCAAGACCCGGGCGTCGCGCGGCCCGATTGCGTGGAACACGGGGACGAGGTCGGTCGAGAGCGGGTTCTTGCGCCCCACGCGATAGCCGTCGTGCTGCAAGACCTCGGCCAGCATGCGCTCGGCCCGCGTGAGCTCGACCTCGACCGGCGGCTCGTAGTCGGCGCGGATCCCCACGCCGCCGACCGCGATCACGTCCCCCGGCTTGACCGGGGCGCGCCCCACCGGCTTGCCGTTGAGGAAGGTCCCGTTGGCCGAGCGCAGGTCCTCGACCCACAGGTGGCCCTGGGCGAAGAACAGCGCGCAGTGCTGGCGACTCATGCGCGCGGCGTTCACGGTGAGGTCCGCCTGCGCGCCCCGCCCCAGGACGAGGCGCTGCTCAGGGACCAGCTCGAAGCGGCGGACGCCGCTCCCAGCGCTCAGCGTGACCCAAACCGTCTGCGGCACGACTCCGGTGGCCCGGCCCACGACGCCTACGGTCCGACGCGGTGAGGCCAGCTCTCTCCTCGGGCATGTTAGCGCGGAACCGCGCCCGGCGTGAGGGGCGCGAATCGGCCAGCTGTCCGCGCCCGCGCCTACCGGCGACCCCCTCGCGCTGATAGCATCCGGCCCCGACGAGAGGAGCCTTCATGACCGTAGGTGTGGCCCAAGGCACGACGATCACCCAGCGCTTCCTCGCCCGCGCCCGCGACCAGGGCGAGCTGGTCGCCTTGCGCCGCAAGGTCAACGGGCGCTGGGAGGAGATCACCTGGCGGGGCTACGCCGACGCCGCGCGCAAGATCGGCCAGGGCCTGCTGAAGCTCGGCCTCGAGAAGGGCCAGGCGGTCTCCCTCCTCTCCGAGACCCGCGCCGAGTGGGCCTTCAGCGACATGGGGATCCTCTGCGCGGGGGGCGTCACCGTCCCGATCTACCACTCCTGCCTCGAGGACGAGGTGCAGTACATCCTCAAGGACGCCAACGCGCGCTTCCTGCTCCTCGAAGACCTGACCCAGTGGGCCAAGGTCCGCGAAGCCCTCCCCGACCTGCCCCAGCTCGAGAAGGTCGTGATCTTCGACACCCGCGACACCAAGACCACGACCGCGGCCAAGGCCCCCTTCGCCGACGAGCCCAAGGTCATGACCCTCGACGACCTGCTCGCGCTGGGCGAGGACGAGGGGGAGGTCCGCGCGCACTACGACGCCGCCGCCGCCGCCGCGGGCCCCGACGACGTGGTCACCCTGATCTACACCTCGGGCACCACGGGCAACCCCAAGGGCGTGGTCTTGACCCACAAGAACGCGACCGCCGAGTGCGAGGCCCTCGCGGGCGCGATCGAGGTCGGCCCCGACGACGTGACCCTCGCCTTCCTCCCCCTGGCCCACGTATTCGCCCGGGCCCTGCACTGGCTGCAGATCGCGGTGGGCTACCAGGTCGCCTTCGCCGAGTCGATCACCAAGGTCGTCGACAACATGGGCGAGATCCGTCCGACCTTCTTCGCCGCCGTCCCCCGGGTCTACGAGAAGATCCACGGCGCGGTCGCCGGGCAGATCAACGCGCTCACCGGGTTCAAGGCGAGCTACGTCCCTTGGGCGCTGCAGACCGCGCTCGAGCGCCAGGCGCGCCTGGCCGCGGGCGAGGGTCCTGGCTTCATGAACGGGCTCAAGCTCAAGCTCGGAGGCCCCGCGCTCAAGAAGCTCAGCGCGGGCCTCGGCGGCAAGGTCGGCGGTCGCATGCGCTTCTTCGTCTCGGGCGGCGCGCCCTTGAGCCCCGAGATCGCCGGCTTCTTCCGCGTGCTCGGGTTCACGATCTACGAGGGCTACGGCCTGACCGAGACCACGGCGGCCACGCACATAAACACGCCCGAGCACTACAAGCTCGGCACCGTGGGCCGCGTGGTGAAGGGCGTGGAGCAGAAGATCGCCAGCGACGGCGAGATCCTCGTGCGCGGCGGCGTGATCATGCGCGAATACCACAACCAGCCCGAGGCCACGGCCGAGGTCCTGAAAGACGACGGCTGGTTCCACACCGGGGACATTGGCGTGATCGACGAGGAGGGCTTCCTCAAGATCACCGACCGCAAGAAGGACATCCTGATCACCGCGGCCGGCAAGAACATTGCGCCGCAGATCGTCGAGAACCACGTCAAGACCCACCGCTTCGTGAGCCAGGTGTGCCTCTTCGGCGACAAGCGCAAGTTCTGCGTCGCCCTGCTCACCGTCGACGAAGAGCAGGTCCGCGCCCAGCTCACCGCCGACGGAGTGACCCCGCCGCCGACCCTCGCCGAGCTGGTGAAGCTGCCCCAGGTCAGGGCCTACCTCCAGCAGGCGATCGACGAGAAGAACGCGGACCTCCCGAGCTACGAGACGATCAAGTACTTCGAGCTGCTCCCGGCCGAGTTCGAGGTGGGCGACGAGCTGACGCCCTCGCTGAAGGTCAAGCGCAAGGTCGTCGCCGCGAAGTACGGCGACCTCGTCGACGCGCTCTACGCCGCCCACGGCGGCTAGTCCGCCGGGTGCCCTCGCTCCGCGGCGACCTCGGGCGGGCCCTGTGGGAGAACCGTGCCAACCTCGACTACGCCTGGCGCGTGCTCCGGCGTGGCGCCTGCGACGCCTGCGCCCTGAGCTCGAACGGGCTCGCAGACTGGAGCCACCCCGGGCTGCACCGCTGCCCTGAGCGCCTCGCGCGCCTGTGGCTGGCTACCCAGCCCGCCCTCGACCTGCGCGCGCTCGCGGACGTCGGCCACCTCGCAGCGCTGGCCCCCGACGAGCTCCAGCGCCTGGGCCGCCTGCCCTGCCCGCTCCTGCGCCGCGCCGGAGAGCCGGGTTTCCGCCCGATCGACTGGAACGAGGCCCTGGACCTCGTGGCCGCGCGCGCGCGCGCCGCGGATCCCGAGCGGGTCTGTCTGCGCGTGGCCCCCCAGGGGCTGACCAACGAAGCGCGCTACCTGGCGCAGAAGGTCGCGCGCTTCCTCGGCTCGCCTCACGTGCTCACCTGCACGGACCTCGGCCCCGGGGTCGCCGCGCTCGAGGCCTGCCTCGGGGTCGCGGGGCCGACCCTGCCCTGCGCCGACTGGCTGCGCACGGACCTGCTCGTGCGCGTCGGCGGACGCGCGAGCCCCCCGCCCCCGATCGTCGAGCGCGCGCGCGCGGCCGGGGTCACCTGGCTCCCCCTCGGCGTGAACGTCCCCTGCGGCGACACCCCCGCCGCGGAGCTCGCCCTCCTGCGCGCGACCGCAGCCGCCCTGATCGAAAAGGACGGCGTCGCGCGCAGCTTCGTCGACGCGCACACCGAGGGCTACGAAGCGCTCGCCGCGGAGCTCGAGGCGCTCGACTTCGACGCCCTCGTCGCCCAGAGCGGGGCGACCCGCGCCGCGGTCTTCGACTTCGCCGCGGCGCTCTGCCGCGCCCAGGACGCGGTCTTCCTCTGGGACCTCGGCGACTGCGACCCGGCCACGACCCAGGCGATCTGCGACCTGGCCCTGCTCCGCGGCTTCCTCGGCCGCCCGGGCAGCGGGCTGGCCCCGCTCAGCGCGCCGGGCGCCTGGGCCTGCGTCGACCTGGGCTGCGCCCCCGACCGGCTGCCGGGAGGGCCGCTCACGGCCGAGCGCGCGGCCACCCTCGGCGCGCGCTACGGGTTTCCGGTCCCCGCGAGCCCCGGGCACACGCCCGCGGGCCTGCTCGCCGCCGCGTCGGCAGGGCGCGTCGACGTGCTCTACCGCGTGGGGGCAGGCGCCGGCGCGCCCACTGCCGACGAGGCGGCGGCGCTGAGCCAGGTCGGGCTGCACGTGTTCCAGGGCCTGCCCCTCGACCGCGCCGCCCTCACCGCGCCCCAGGACGCGGTGCTGCTGCTCCCCGCCCGCACGCGCCACGAGGCGGGCGGCTGCGACACCACCGCCGAGCGCAGGCTCCAGCGCTGCCCGCGCGTCGCCGGACGCGCGCTGCCCGGCGCCCGCAGCGACTGGCAGATCCTGCGCGACGTGGCCCAGCGCGCCTGCCCCGAACGCGCCCAGCAGCTCGACGTTCCCCACGCCCAGGCGATCCGGGAAGAGCTGGCGGAGGTGGTCCCCGGCTACGCCGGCCTCGAGCGCCTGCGCCACCCCGAGGTGCTGTGGGTCGGCGGCGAGCGCCTGTGCGAAGGCGGCGTGTGCCCGACCCCCAGCGGCCGCGCCCGCCTGGGCAGCGCGCCGCCGAGCTAGGCCCCGGGGGCGCTCTGCGGGGGCGTCGCAGGTCGGCCCCGACGAGCACGGGCCCGCAGCGACCCCAGCGCGCACAGCGCGAAGCTCGGCAGCGCGCACACACCGGCGAGCTGCACCGTGGCCCACATTTGCGCTGCGCCTTCGGCGAGCTGTTCGGGCGTCGGGCTCACGGGCGAGGCCTCGATCACGCTCTTGACGCTGAAGGCGCCGATCACGGAGCCGAGCAGCCCCAGCCCGAGCAGCGCGAGCGCGTAGGCGGCCGTCCGCGCGAAGGCTCGCTCGCTGGCGCGGCGCGAAACCTGCCGCAGCGAGCGGACCAGCAGCCACGCCCCGAGCAAGACCGTGATCAGGCCGAACACCCCGCTGTAGCGCAGCATGTGGAGCGGGTTGACGTAGGCTCCGACCTGAACCCCGACGACGCTGAGCAGCGCGCCGACGCCGCCGAGCAGCGCGCCCCCCCGCCCGCGGTCGGCCACCAGCCGCTCGCCCGCGCCGCAGCTCGAGCACACGCCGGCCTCGTCCCAGCAGGCCTCGTGGTGCCGCGCCTGACACGTGCGGCAGGAGGTCCAGTCCGCGGCGTCTACCTCGACGCGCTCGTGGCAATAGGGGCAGCGGTTGGCCGCCAGCTGCACGTCGTCCCGCAGAGCCGCTCGAGGAGTAGGGACCGCCGGAGGCTGCGTCTTCTTCATAGGCCGCCAGCCTACGAAGCTCGCGCGCATTTGTCCGGGAAGAACGCGCGGGTCAGCGCGCGTCACAGGAGCGCCCGTCCCTGGACCTAGCTGTCGGGCGTCGGGCAGGCATGGCCGCTGAGGCCAGCCCAGCCGGGTTCCTCCTGGGCGCCAGGGAGCTGCGGGTGTCGCGCGCCTGGCTCGAAGCCCCCAGGCCAGCGGTCCCCTGCAGAGGGTGCTACGCTTTTTCGCGGGCGGCGCGAAGGATCGGCTGCGGGAGGTGGTGTGAGGGGGTCTGCCCTCCAGATCGCGGTCGTTGCCTGGGGGTTGCTCGTCAACGCCTCGGCCGGGCGCGCCGACG
>JAGQRJ010000073.1 GCA_020425635.1 Planctomycetota bacterium
AAGGTCGTCTCGTTGCTGGCCGCGGGAGGCGGAGAAGCTGGGGCGAGGCCGGGGGCGAAGGTCGTCTCGTTGCTGGCCGCGGGAGGCGGAGAAGCTGGGGCGAGGCCGGGGGCGAAGGTCGTCTCGTCGCTGGCCGCGCGGGGCCCGCCGCGCGCCGCGGCGACCCAGCGCCGCCCGTCCTCGAGGGTCACGACTCGGTGGGCCACGAGCAGGTGCGCCAGGGTCGACCCGTCGAGCCGCCCCGGGTGCCGCCCTGCCGCGGCGAGCGCTTCATGCGCGCGCTGCGGTGAGAGGACCCCGCGCGCGACGAGGAGCTGGGCCAGGCGCTGATCGAGGGGGGGGGGCTGCACAGGAGAGTTGTAGGCCGCGGGTCCTCGCGCTGCAAGCCGGCGCAGCCCGCGGGTCGTGACTACGCTGGAGCCGTGCAGATCGACGCCTTCGAAATCCAGGGAGAGCTCGCCCGCGGCGGCATGGGGGTGATCTTCCGCGCGCGCGACACCCGCGACGACCGCGCGGTGGTGATCAAGCTCTTGCAGGTGAACGAGGCGCACACCCGCACCCGCCTCAAGCGTGAAGCGCGGGCCATGGCGAGGCTCGACCACCCGCACGTGGTTCCGCTGCTCGAGGTCGGCGAGTTCCAGGGCAAGCCCTACCTCGTGCTGCCCTACGTCGAGGGAGCGTCGCTTCAGGAGCGGCTGGAGCGCGCCGGGCCGCTGCCCTTCGACGAGGCGCTTCGGATCACCGCGCAGCTCGCGGAGGGGTTGCGCGCCGTCCACGCCCTGGGCCTCGTGCACCGCGACGTCAAGCCGGCCAACGTGTTGCTCGACGCGAGCGGCGACGCGCGGCTCACCGACTTCGGCCTGGTGAAGGACCTCGGCCCGCGCGAGGGACAGCACACCGTGAGCCTCTCGCTGACCGGGCAGTTCCTCGGGACGCCCGGCTACTGGCCCCCCGAGCAGGCCTTGCCCAGCAGCGAACGACCGATCGGCCCCGCCGCCGACGTCTACGCCCTCGGCGCGACGCTCTACGGCATGCTCGGCGGGCAGCCGCCGCGTTCCACCCAGGGGCTGGTCGAAGCGATCCGCGCCTTCGAGGCGCCGGTCCCACCCCTCTCGAGCCTGCGCGCCGACGTGCCGCGTTGGCTGGAGGTCCTCGTGCACGCGTGCTTGGGCGACGACCCCGGCGATCGGCCGAGCCTCGACGCGCTGCTCGAGGCGCTCGAGGCGCGGGGCGTCGAGGCGCCCCAAGGGGCGGGGCGGCGCTGGGCGCTGGGCCTGCTCGCCCTCGCCGCGGTGGCCTCCCTCAGCGCCGCGGCGCTGGCGCGGGCGGAGCGCGGCGCCGAGGCCGAGGGCCCGCGAGAGACCCCCGCGCAGGTCGCGGAGCTCCCGGCGGCGACGATCGCGGAGGGGGACCGCCTGTTCGCGGCGGGGAGCCACGCCTCGGCCCTGGCGCGCTACGACCGGGCGCTGGAGCTCGACCCAGGCTGCGCGCTGGCCTACGTCCGACGCGGCGCCGTGCACCTCGACCTCGGGCGCCACCCCGAGGCGAGCGCCGAGCTCGACCGCGCGCTGGAGCTCGACCCTGGGCGCGTCGACGCCCACACCCTTCGCGCGCGGGTGCGCTTCGCCCAGGGGAACTTCAGCCAGGCCCTCGAAGACCTCGACGCCGCGGCAGACGCCGGGCCACCCGAGGTCGAGGTCCTCACGGCGCGCGCCGAGACCCTGCTCGAGCTCAAGCGCTACGAGCTCGCCGAGCGGGCTGCGGGGGAGGCGCTGGAGCTCGATCCACACGCGGTCGGCGCCTTGAGGGTGCGCGGGACCACCCGGGCGTTGCGCGAGGAGTGGGAGGCGGCGATCGCCGACTTCGACGAGGCGCTCGCGCTCGACCCCGACGACCCGCTGACCCTGGCCCGGCGGGGCGCGGCCAAGTCGGGCAACGGAGATCCCGAGGGGGCCCTCGAAGACATGGAGCGCGCCCGCGCCCTGGGGATCCCTGAGCGCTACGCCGCCTCCTTCGCCGACGGGGCTGCCCCGCTGGTCACGGTGCGGAAGCAGGTCGCGCTGGGCAAGGTCAAGCGGGCAGAGCTCGCGCTCGACGCCGGGGCCTTCCGCGAGGCGATCTCGCGCTACGACGAGGCGCTGCGGCTGGATCCGGGCTTCGCCGAGGCCTACGTCAACCGGGGCTACTGCAAGGTCGAGCTGCGCCGCTACGCGGAGGCGCTCGCCGACTTCAACGCCGCGCTCCGCCTCGACCTGCGCCTGGCGGAGGGCTACGTCAACCGCTCGCGCGCGTTCACGGGGCTCGGGCGCGCGGAGGAGGCCCTCGCCGACTGCGAGACCGCGCTGCGGATCGACCCGAGCCTGACGCAGGCGCGGGTCAACCACGCCGCGGCCCTCATGAACCTCGGCCGCCTCGAGGAGGCGCGGGCGTCGTGCGAGGTGGCGCTCGCGCAAGACCCCGACTTCCCCTCGGCGCGGCGCACCCTGGGCGTGATCCTGGTCAGGCTGAGGCGCTACGAGGAGGCGATCGCCGCGCTCGACGAGGCCCTGAAGCAGGACTCGGGGGACCTCATGGCCCGGTTCCACCGCGGGGTCGCGTGCGCGGAGTCCGGGCGCTTCGCGGAGGGGGCGGCCGACCTGACCCAGGTGCTCGAGCTGCAACCCAAGCACGTCCCCGCCCTCGTCACGCGCTCGCTGGCCTACGACGGGCTCGGTCGCCACGAGGACTCCGTCGCCGACTGCACCCGCGCGCTCGAGCTCGATCCACGACAGATCCAGGCCCTGATCAACCGCGGGCTCTCGCGCTTCAAGCTCGGGCGCAGCGACGAGGCGCTCAGCGATCTGCAGCGCGCGGTGGAGCTCGAGCCCACGAACGGCAACGCGCTGAGCAACCGGGGGAGCATGCTCGCCGCGCGCGGAGACTGGGCCGGGGCGCTGGCCGACTTCGAGGCGGCCCAGCACGAGGGGCTGGACACGAGCCTGAACCTCGGCTGGGCGAAGCTCAACCTCGGCGACGCCGCTGACGCCCTCGCCCTCTGCGACCAGGCGGTGGCCCAGGACGCGACGAACGCCTACTCCTTCGCCAACCGGGCCTGGGCCAGGGCTCAGCTCGGCGACTGGGCCGGGGCGCTGGAGGACGTCGAGGCTTCGCTGCGCCTCGACACCAAGAACCCCTGGGCGTACGCCCACCAGGCCTACGCCCTGGCCCAGCTCGGTCGCGACGCCGAAGCCCTCGAGGCCTGCGCGCAGGCCCTGGCCCTCGACCCCCGCCACGCCCTGGCCCTCGCGCACCGGGGCCTGGCGCTGCTGCACCTCGGGCGGGCGAAGGAGGCGCTGGAGGCGCTCGACCTCGCGCTGTCTGGCTCGGGCCTGCCGCCGGGCGAGCTCGCGCGCGTGCGCGCGCTGCGGGAGGAGGCCGCGGCGCGCGGCGGCTAGCCCGCCGTTGTTGGTCAAGTCAGTTCGTGGCCGCGCCAACCAACGCACACGGCGACGAGCTCGAGCTCGTCGCCGTGTGCGTTGGTTGGCGCGGCCACGAACTGACTTGACCAACAACGGCGGGCTAGCCGCCGCGCGCCGCGGCCTCCTCCCGCAGCGCGCGCACGCGCGCGAGCTCGCCCGGCGGCAGGCCCGAGCCAGACAGCGCGAGGTCGAGCGCCTCCAGCGCCTCCTTCGCCCGCCCGAGGTGCAGCAGCGCCAGGCCCCGGTGCGCGAGGGCCAGGGCGTGGCGGGGGTCGAGGGCCAGGGCCTGCGCGCAGGCCTCGAGGGCTTCGGCGTCGCGACCGAGCTGGGCCAGGGCGTAGGCCTGGTGGGCGTACGCCCAGGGGTTCTTGGTGTCGAGGCGCAGCGAAGCCTCGACGTCCTCCAGCGCCCCGGCCCAGTCGCCGAGCTGAGCCCTGGCCCAGGCCCGGTTGGCGAAGGAGTAGGCGTTCGTCGCGTCCTGGGCCACCGCCTGGTCGCAGAGGGCGAGGGCGTCAGCGGCGTCGCCGAGGTTGAGCTTCGCCCAGCCGAGGTTCAGGCTCGTGTCCAGCCCCTCGTGCTGGGCCGCCTCGAAGTCGGCCAGCGCCCCGGCCCAGTCTCCGCGCGCGGCGAGCATGCTCCCCCGGTTGCTCAGCGCGTTGCCGTTCGTGGGCTCGAGCTCCACCGCGCGCTGCAGATCGCTGAGCGCCTCGTCGCTGCGCCCGAGCTTGAAGCGCGAGAGCCCGCGGTTGATCAGGGCCTGGATCTGTCGTGGATCGAGCTCGAGCGCGCGGGTGCAGTCGGCGACGGAGTCCTCGTGGCGACCGAGCCCGTCGTAGGCCAGCGAGCGCGTGACGAGGGCGGGGACGTGCTTGGGTTGCAGCTCGAGCACCTGGGTCAGGTCGGCCGCCCCCTCCGCGAAGCGCCCGGACTCCGCGCACGCGACCCCGCGGTGGAACCGGGCCATGAGGTCCCCCGAGTCCTGCTTCAGGGCCTCGTCGAGCGCGGCGATCGCCTCCTCGTAGCGCCTCAGCCTGACCAGGATCACGCCCAGGGTGCGCCGCGCCGAGGGGAAGTCGGGGTCTTGCGCGAGCGCCACCTCGCACGACGCCCGCGCCTCCTCGAGGCGGCCGAGGTTCATGAGGGCCGCGGCGTGGTTGACCCGCGCCTGCGTCAGGCTCGGGTCGATCCGCAGCGCGGTCTCGCAGTCGGCGAGGGCCTCCTCCGCGCGCCCGAGCCCCGTGAACGCGCGCGAGCGGTTGACGTAGCCCTCCGCCAGGCGCAGGTCGAGGCGGAGCGCGGCGTTGAAGTCGGCGAGCGCCTCCGCGTAGCGGCGCAGCTCGACCTTGCAGTAGCCCCGGTTGACGTAGGCCTCGGCGAAGCCCGGATCCAGCCGCAGCGCCTCGTCGTAGCGCGAGATCGCCTCGCGGAAGGCCCCGGCGTCGAGCGCGAGCTCTGCCCGCTTGACCTTGCCCAGCGCGACCTGCTTCCGCACCGTGACCAGCGGGGCAGCCCCGTCGGCGAAGGAGGCGGCGTAGCGCTCAGGGATCCCCAGGGCGCGGGCGCGCTCCATGTCTTCGAGGGCCCCCTCGGGATCTCCGTTGCCCGACTTGGCCGCGCCCCGCCGGGCCAGGGTCAGCGGGTCGTCGGGGTCGAGCGCGAGCGCCTCGTCGAAGTCGGCGATCGCCGCCTCCCACTCCTCGCGCAACGCCCGGGTGGTCCCGCGCACCCTCAAGGCGCCGACCGCGTGTGGATCGAGCTCCAGCGCCTCCCCCGCAGCCCGCTCGGCGAGCTCGTAGCGCTTGAGCTCGAGCAGGGTCTCGGCGCGCGCCGTGAGGACCTCGACCTCGGGTGGCCCGGCGTCTGCCGCGGCGTCGAGGTCTTCGAGGGCCTGGCTGAAGTTCCCCTGGGCGAAGCGCACCCGCGCGCGAAGGGTGTGGGCGTCGACGCGCCCAGGGTCGAGCTCCAGCGCGCGGTCGAGCTCGGCGCTCGCCTCGGGGTGGCGCCCGAGGTCGAGGTGCACGGCGCCGCGTCGGACGTAGGCCAGCGCGCAGCCTGGGTCGAGCTCCAGCGCCCGGTCGTAGCGCGCCAGGGCCGAGGCGTGGCTCCCCGCCGCGAACAGGCGGTCCCCCTCCGCGATCGTCGCCGCCGGGAGCTCCGCGACCTGCGCGGGGGTCTCTCGCGGGCCCTCGGCCTCGGCGCCGCGCTCCGCCCGCGCCAGCGCCGCGGCGCTGAGGGAGGCCACCGCGGCGAGGGCGAGCAGGCCCAGCGCCCAGCGCCGCCCCGCCCCTTGGGGCGCCTCGACGCCCCGCGCCTCGAGCGCCTCGAGCAGCGCGTCGAGGCTCGGCCGATCGCCGGGGTCGTCGCCCAAGCACGCGTGCACGAGGACCTCCAGCCAACGCGGCACGTCGGCGCGCAGGCTCGAGAGGGGTGGGACCGGCGCCTCGAAGGCGCGGATCGCTTCGACCAGCCCCTGGGTGGAACGCGGCGGCTGCCCGCCGAGCATGCCGTAGAGCGTCGCGCCGAGGGCGTAGACGTCGGCGGCGGGGCCGATCGGTCGTTCGCTGCTGGGCAAGGCCTGCTCGGGGGGCCAGTAGCCGGGCGTCCCGAGGAACTGCCCGGTCAGCGAGAGGCTCACGGTGTGCTGTCCCTCGCGCGGGCCGAGGTCCTTCACCAGGCCGAAGTCGGTGAGCCGCGCGTCGCCGCTCGCGTCGAGCAACACGTTGGCCGGCTTGACGTCGCGGTGCACGAGGCCCAGGGCGTGGACGGCGCGCAACCCCTCCGCGAGCTGCGCGGTGATCCGAAGCGCCTCGTCGAAGGGCAGCGGCCCGGCGCGCTCCAGCCGCTCCTGAAGCGACGCTCCCTCGACGTAGGGCAGCACGAGGTAGGGCTTGCCCTGGAACTCGCCGACCTCGAGCAGCGGAACCACGTGCGGGTGGTCGAGCCTCGCCATGGCCCGCGCTTCACGCTTGAGGCGGGTGCGGGTGTGCGCCTCGTTCACCTGCAAGAGCTTGATCACCACCGCGCGGTCGTCGCGGGTGTCGCGCGCGCGGAAGATCACCCCCATGCCGCCGCGGGCGAGCTCTCCCTGGATTTCGAAGGCGTCGATCTGCACGGCTCCAGCGTAGTCACGACCCGCGGGCTGCGCCGGCTTGCAGCGCGAGGACCCGCGGCCTACAACTCTCCTGTGCAGCCCCCCCCCCTCGATCAGCGCCTGGCCCAGCTCCTCGTCGCGCGCGGGGTCCTCTCACCGCAGCGCGCGCATGAAGCGCTCGCCGCGGCAGGGCGGCACCCGGGGCGGCTCGACGGGTCGACCCTGGCGCACCTGCTCGTGGCCCACCGAGTCGTGACCCTCGAGGACGGGCGGCGCTGGGTCGCCGCGGCGCGCGGCGGGCCCCGCGCGGCCAGCGACGAGACGACCTTCGCCCCCGGCCTCGCCCCAGCTTCTCCGCCTCCCGCGGCCAGCAACGAGACGACCTTCGCCCCCGGCCTCGCCCCAGCTTCTCCGCCTCCCGCGGCCAGCAACGAGACGACCTT
>JAGQRJ010000520.1 GCA_020425635.1 Planctomycetota bacterium
CCAGAGGAAGGCACGGGCGGAGGCAAGCTCCGCCCCTACGGCTTGGTATGCGCGAGGGCGCCGGAGAGACCGAGACCGAACCACGAACCCCCGCGCCCGCGGCCCGTTGGGGGTGAGCACTCGCAGCTTTGCTGCGAGTGCGAGGGGGCCTCGGAGAGGCCCCCTGAAAGACGCCGAGCTAGCGCGCGCCTCCCACGGGGACGGCGTGCCCTGGCGGGTGCACCACGTAGCAGACCCCGTCGCCGTTGTGCAGCCAGGTCTGCGCCAGCTCCGCGCGCTTGTAGACCCGCCGCACGGGCGAGGTCGCGTCGCCGGGGAGGCCCGCGGGGTCGTGGACCCACACGTCGCCGGCGGGGTCGATCCCCGCGGCGGCGATCAAGTGTCCGGTGGTCTCGTGCACCGCGGGGTGGCTGAGCTCACCCCGCGCGTAGCGGTGGCTGAGCACGACGGGGACCCCCGCGCGCAGCCAGCCCTCGAGCTCGTGCATGCTGCTCAGGCGGCACACGGTCGCCTGCAAGCCGAAGCTGCTCGCGGCGGCGACGTTGAAGCTCCAGTTGCCGTAGAGGTCGGCGCCGTGGTCGTAGACCCGCGCCGCGAGGTCGGCCGGGTCGATCCCGTGGCCCCAGTAGCCGAGGACCATGCTGAGCGACGTCGGCGAGCAGATCCGCGGGCGCAGCGCCTCGGGGGCGAGCTTCTGCGAGCGCTGGGGGAGAGCGTGGTAGACCTCGGGCGCGTCGGGGCGCGGCGGCTCGGGCGGGCGCTCGCCCTTGCGCCAGAGGGCGAGCGCGACGCGCTCCAGGCGCGCGTCGCCGCGGAGCTCCAGGCGCAGCTCCAGCGCGTCGGCGGGGGCCTTGAGCTCGAGCAGGTCCACGTCGACCGCGCAGGCCTCGAGCCGGGTGGTCGTGCTGGCGGGGAGGTCGTCGCCGGCCCCGTAGCGTCCCCAGGGCAGCCAGGGGCCGAAGCTCCCCGCGCTGCGCACGCGCACGGAGGCCTCGATCGACTGGCCGGCCTGAAAGGGCGCGTGGTTGAGCGAGAGCACGCCCCGATCCCAGTCGCTGACCGCGACCTGGACGGTCCAGCTCCCGGGCCCCGTGAGCTGCCCTCCCTCGACCCGAGCGCCCTCGCGCCGTCCCGCGCTCCACCCCTCCGCTCGCCACGACCAGTGACTACGCACCCGCGCCTCCCTGAAGACACGGTAACCTTAGCGGAGGTAGAGGAGGTGCGCGCGTGAAGGCGGAGTACGCAGTGGGAGCCGCGGTGAGCGTGCTCATGCTCGGTGGGTTCGGGGTGTGGTTGCTCGCCCCGACCCCGCTCCCGCCGGCGCCTCCCCCGGCCCCCGCGCTTCCGCTGCCCGCCGGCGGCACGCCCGGCTCGGGCGGCTCCGCCACGACGAGCTCGAGCGCAGACCCCGAGCTCGGGCTGAGCGCGCCCGAGCGCCTGGGGAAGGTCCTCGCGCGCGCGCAGCAGGCGGGCGACGCCGAGGCCGAGCGAGCCGCGGCGGCCGAGCTGAACCTCGTGCTGGGCGAGCTCGCCGACGAGGACGGCCTCGGGCACGCGCGCGAGCTGCTCGACCCGGCGCAGGAGCCGACCCTCCAGGAGCTCGGGGTGCGCTTGCTGAGCAAGCTCGCGAGCGCGGAGGCCGCGGTCGAAGAGGGCCGCGCCGCGACCGATCCACGCCTCGCCCCGCAGGCGCGTCTGCTGTTGATCTACTCCCTCGGCAAGCGCAAGGACGACCCCGCGACGCGAGAGGCGCTGTGGACGATCGTCGAGAACCGCGCCGACGACGCCGAGGTTCGCAGCTTCGCGATCGGCGCGGTCGGCGACGCACCCGGAGCCACGCCGCGCCTGCTGCGTCTCGCTCAGGCCAGCGACGAGACCCCCCTCGTGCGCGGCTCGGCCTACCTCGCGCTGCGCGACGCCGGCGACCCGCAGGCGGCCAAGCAGGCGCTCGAGGCCTTTCAGGCCGACCCCGCCATGGCCGAGGAGTTGACGCGGCTCGAGGCCGAGTAGCCGGGGCTCAGGCGACGAGTCGGATCGCGGCCGAGGACTGGACCTCGCGCCGCAGGTGCGCGCCGAGGCTGCACACCAGGGCGTAGGGGATCAGGTCGGCCTTGCTCGCCTGCTCCTCGAGCGGGATCCGCAGCTCACCCGCCCGACCCGCGAAGGTCGCCACGTCTCCTGGACCGACGCCGGGGGCGTCGGTCACGTCGACGAGGACGTAGTCCATCATGACGGAGCCCACCAGCGGACAGCGCCGCCCGCCCAGGAGCACCTCGGCGCCGCGGCCGGTGAGGGTGTAGGGGAGCCCGTCGCCGTAGCCGATCCCCACGATCGCGAGCACGCTGTCGCGCGGGGCCGTCCAGCGGCCGCTGTAGCCGGCCTGAGCGCCGCGGGCGACCCGCTTGATCCCGACCACCTTGGCCCGCAGGCTCAAGGCTGGCGTGAGCCGCGCGCCGCTGGCCGCGATCCGACCGCCCGGGTCGAGGCCGACCAACGCGATCCCCGAGCGCACGTGGTTGAAGCGCGCCTCGGGCAGGCGAAACAAGGCGCAGCTCGCCGCGGCGTGGACCTGCTCGGGCAGCACGCCGGCGACCGCGGCGTCGGCCACGACGCGGCGAAACGTTCCGACCTGGGCGCGGGTGGTGTCGAGGGCGGCGTCGGCGGCGCAGGGGAGGTGCGTCATGAGGCCCACGGGGCGCAGCGGGCCGCGGCACGCGCGCAGGGCCACCAGCGCCTGGGTCGGGGCCACGCCGTGGCGGTGCATGCCCACGTCGACCATGACGTGCACGTCGAGCGGGCGCTCGCGGTGACGGGCGAGGGCGGCGTAGCGCTTCACGTCCCGGGGAGCGTGCACCGTCAGCTGGGCGTCGGCGGCGAGCGCGAGCTCGAGCTCCTCGTCGAGCACCGCGCCCAGGACTTGGATCGGCGCGGTCACGCCAGCCGCCCTCAGGGTGTGGGCCGCCTGAGGGGTGGCCACCGCGACCGCCCGCGCGCCGGCGCCGAGCGCCGCGTGGGCCACCGTCGCGGCCCCGTGCCCGTAGCCGTCGGCCTTGACCACCGCGGTCAGCGAGGGGCCGGCCACCCGGCGGACCTCGGCCACGTTCGCGGCGATCGCCGCGGGATCGAGCTCGAGCCAGGCGCGCTGGGTCCCGCGGGGCGTCACGCCTTGGGGCTCCGCATGCTGCGTTGGCGCTCGTGGGACTTGGCCGTGGTCGCGCGGAAGTAGGTGGGGATCAGCGACAACGAGTCGTCGCGGCTGCCCTTGGCGTAGCGCTCGGCGCCCAGCTCGGCGATCCGCAGCGGGGTCGGCCACTCGATCGCGGGCTCCAGGACCCGCGCGCCGGGGACGTGCCCGACGAGGAGCTGCGCCCCGTCGCCCACGACCCAGGCGTTGGCGTAGGCGTCCCCCAGCTCGTCCGGGGTGCCGAGGTCGGGCTCGGGCGCGTTGCCCTGGGTCGGGAAGAGCTGGGCGTAGACCTCGCCGCGGGAGGCGTCGAGGGCGCACACCACGGGCACGTCCTTGGGGGCCCAGGTGCGCAACGCGACGGTGGCGTTGATCCCGACCACGGGACGTCGCCACGCGAAGGCGAGGCCCTTGGCCGCGGCGATCCCGATCCGCAGCCCGGTGTAGCTCCCGGGGCCGGTGTCGACCGCGATCAAGTCGGGCCCTTCCTCCGCGACCCCGGCCTCCTCGAGCAGCGCCTGGATCGCGGGCGCGAGCTCCGCGCCGAGGGTTCGCCGCGCTTCGAAGGTGCGAACGCGAGGCTCCCGTCCGGTCTGCAGCAACGCCACACCGGCGAGCGGTCCTGCCGTTTCGATCCCGAGCACGATCACACGCGTCCTCCTGGGTCCACGCCCAGATCCATCTATCGGCAACATCCGGCGCTCGGTCCAGTCTTGCTCTAACTTCTTTTTCCGCAGTGCATTGAGTGGTGACGTAGGCGACCTGGCCGCCGCGCTTGCAGCTTGAGGCGGGCGCGGGTTTCCACTAGGCTCGGCGACCCAGGCTCGAGGAGGACAGTCGTGAACCGGACGTATCTCGTGGTGCTGACCCTGCTGGTGCTCTCCAGCTCGGCCTGCGGGGGTCGTCGGCGGCGCACCCCGCCGCCCCCTCCTCCCAAGGCCGTCTCCGAGGAGTCGCCCGCCGACGACGACCAGGGCTGGGAGCGGCTCGGGGCGCGCAAGGTCAACTGGGCCGTCGACCGCGACGTGATCCCGGTCACGGTCACGGAGGGCACCTTCAAGCGGATTCGCCTGCAGGTCCAGGACGGCGCGGTGCACCTCATGGACCTCACGGTGCACTTCGCCAACGGGCAGACCTACGACGTGCAGGTGCGCAAGCTGATCGGTCCCGGCGGGCGGACCCGGATCATCGACCTGCCTGGCGCGGCGCGGGTCATTCGCAAGATCACGCTCACCTACCGCACGGTGGCCAAGGCCAAGCGCGGCAAGGCGAGCGTCGCGGTGTGGGGCCGCCAGGCCGGCTGAGGGGCGGGAGCCCGCACGCCTCGTGACCGCTCCGGCGGTCGTGCTCCCGCGCTGGCGCAAGCTGAGCCTGCTCGGCGCGCTCTACTTCGCTCAGGGCATGCCCTTTGGCTTCCAGGCCATGGCGCTCCCGGTCCTGCTGCGCGAGCGCGGGGTCTCGCTCTCGGCGATCGGCTACGCCAGCGCCCTCGCCCTGCCGTGGATGCTCAAGGCGCTGTGGGCGCCGCTCGTCGATCGCTACGGCTCCGCGCGCTTCGGGCGCAGGCGCTCGTGGATCGTGCCCATGCTCGCGCTGATGGGCGGCCTGCTGGGGGCCACCGCGGCGGGCTACGCCTACGCCGAGGTCTCGCTGCAGAGCCTGCTGCTGGTGGTGTTCCTCAGCAACCTGTTCGCGGCGACCCAGGACATAGCCGTCGACGGGCTCGCGGTGGAGCTGCTCGAGCGCGAGGAGCTCGGGCTCGGCAACGTCGCCCAATACGCGGGCTACCGCCTGGGCATGCTCACCTCGGGGGGGCTGCTGCTGGCCTTCAGCGAGAGCCTCGGGTGGTCGAACTACTTCAAGGTCCTCGCCACCCTCACGGCCCTGGTTTTGCTCCTGTTCCTCCTGCTCCTCCCCCGCGAGCCGGAGCCCAGCGCGGAGCAGGGCGCGGCGCGCGAGACCTTCCGCGCCTTGCTGCGCACGGTGTGGCGCACGGTCGGCACCGCGCAGGGCGCCTGGGTGCTGGTGTTCCTCGCGACCTACCGCGTGGGTGAGACCCTGATCGACGGCATGTTCAAGCCCTTCCTCGTCGATCAGGGGTTCACCCGCGAGCAGCTCGGCTGGTGGCTCGGGACCTACGGCTCCCTCGCGGCGGTGGTCGGCTCGCTGCTCGGGGGCTTGCTCGCGACGAAGCTCAGCGTGCACCGGGCGCTGAGCGCGATCCTCGTCGCGCGCCTGCTGCCCCTCGCGGCGAGCTGGGCGATCGCGACGCCGTCCGTGTGGGGCGGCGCCCCTGGCGCAGAGGCCGTGATCGGGATCACCTGCCTCGAGAACGCGGTGGGGGCGGCCCTGAGCACGGTGCTGTTCGCGTTCATGATGGGCGCGGTCGACAAGCGGATCGGCGCGACGCACTACACCTTGCTCGCGAGCGTGGAGGTCTTCGGCAAGTCTCCCGGCTACTTCTTCTGCGGGGTGATCGCCGACGGCTGGGGGATTCCGGCCACGTTCTTCCTCGGGGTCTTGCTCAGCGCGTGGGTGCTCGTGCTCTGGCGCGCCCAGCGCCTGCGCTGGCAGGCCCCGCTCGCCGCGGCCGCCGTGATCTGCGGCTGGTGGGTCGGGGCCCGCGTCGCGGGGGCCGCCCCGGCGCCTCCCGACGGCCCCGCCGCGGTGAGCTCGGGGACCGCGGCCGCGCCGGCGTCAGCCGGCGAGCCTCGCTGAGGGCTACTTCTGGATTGCCACGCGTTCGGGGAGACACTAGGCTCAGCGAGCGTTCAGGAGGCTGCATGACGACCGAGACCCGCGTGATCCGCGCCCCCCGGGGGCTCGACCTCAGCTGCAAGAGCTGGCAAGCCGAGGGCGCGCTGCGCTGCCTCATGAACAACCTCGACCCCGAGGTCGCCGAGGACCCGAGCCGGCTGATCGTCTACGGCGGCTCCGGCAAGGCCGCGCGCACCTGGGAGGCCTTCGACGCGATCGTGCAGAGCCTCAAGGGCCTCGCCCCGGACGAGACGCTGCTCGTGCAGAGCGGCAAGCCGGTGGGGATCTTCCGCACCCACGAGGACGCTCCGCGGGTGTTGATCGCGAACTCGAACCTCGTCCCGCGCTGGGCGACCTGGGAGGAGTTCCGCAAGCTCGAGGCCAAGGGCCTGATCATGTTCGGGCAAATGACCGCCGGCTCCTGGATCTACATTGGAACCCAGGGGATCCTCCAGGGGACCTACGAGACCTTCGCCGCCGCGGGCAAGCAGCACTTCGCCGGCGACCTCCGCGGCCGGCTGGTGGTCACCGGCGGGCTGGGCGGAATGGGCGGGGCTCAACCGCTGGCCGCCACGCTCAACGACGCGGTGTGCCTGGCCGCCGAGGTCGACCGCGAGCGCTGCATTCGCCGGGTCGAGACCCGCTACCTCGACGTCATGACCGACGACCTCGACGAGGCGATCCGCCTCGCGCTGGCGGCCAAGGCCTCGGGGACCCCGCGCTCGATCGCCTGGGTCGGCAACGCGCGCGACCTGCTCGAGGCCCTGCTCGAGCGGGGGATCACGCCGGACCTGCTCACCGACCAGACGAGCGCCCACGACCCGCTCAAGGGCTACGTGCCCAGCGGGCTGACCCTCGAGGCCGCCGACGCGCTGCGTGACGCCGACCCCGCGGCCTACCTCGAGCGCAGCGCGGAGACCATGGTCGCGCACGTGAAGGCCATGCTCGCGCTGCAAGCGCGCGGGGCGATCACCTTCGACTACGGCAACAACATTCGCGGGCACGCCAAGGAGTTCGGCCTCGAGAACGCCTTCGGCTTCCCGGGCTTCGTCCCGGCCTACATTCGCCCGCTGTTCTGCGAGGGCAAGGGGCCCTTCCGCTGGGTCGCGCTCTCGGGCGACCCGGCCGACATCGCGCGCACCGACCGGCTCGTGCTCGAGACCTTCCCCGAGGACAAGGCGCTCTGCCGCTGGATCGAGCTCGCCGGCGAGAAGGTGGCCTTCCAGGGGCTGCCCTCGCGGATCTGTTGGCTGGGGGCGGGCGAGCGGGCCAAGCTCGGCCTGGCCTTCAACGAGCTGGTGGCCAAGGGCGAGGTCGGCCCGCTGGCGATCGGGCGGGACCACCTCGACACCGGCTCGGTGGCGTCGCCGAACCGCGAGACCGAGGCGATGCAGGACGGGAGCGACGCGATCGCCGACTGGCCGCTGCTCAACGCGCTGCTCAACACGGCCTCGGGCGCGAGCTGGGTCTCGCTGCACCACGGGGGCGGGGTCGGCATGGGCTACTCGATCCACGCCGGGCAGGTCACCGTCGCCGACGGGACGCCCGCCGCGGCGAAGCGCCTCGAGCGCGTGCTCACCAACGACCCGGCCTCGGGGGTCATGCGCCACGCCGACGCGGGCTACGAGCTCGCCAAGGAGACCGCCCGCCGCGAGGGGATCCAGATCCCCATGCTGGAGGATTGAGCCTTGCCCCGGGTCGCCCTGCCGAGCGGGATCGAGCTCGACTACGCCGAGCGGGGCGAGGGGCCCGCGCTGCTCCTGGTCATGGGGATCGGCGCCCAACGTGTGCACTGGCCCGAGGGGCTGATCGAGCGCCTGGTGGCGCGCGGCCTGCGCGTGATCAGCTACGACAACCGCGACTGCGGGCAGAGCAGCGTGCTCGACGACCTCGGCACGCCGAGCGTCCCCTGGACCGCGCTGCGGGGCGCCCTGGGCGCGAAGGTCCGACCGCCCTACACCCTGGAGGACATGGCCGCCGACGGGGTGGGGCTGCTCGACGCGCTCGGCGTCGAGCGCGCGCACGTGGTCGGCGCGTCCATGGGCGGCATGATCGCCTTCTGGCAGGCCCTGAGCTTCCCCGAGCGGGTGCAGAGCTTGACCTCGCTGATCACGAGCCCCGACCCGCGGCGTCTGCGCGGGCGGCGGCGCGACTTCTGGCCGCTGGTGCGCAAGCCACCGCGTGAGCCGAAGCAGGCCGTGCTCGATCACCAGGTGCGGGTGTTCCGCGAGATCGGCGGGCCGCTGCCCCTCGACGAGCCCGCGCTGCGCGAGCGCCTGGGCCTGGCCTACGACCGCGGGCGCAGCCTCAGCGGCTACGCGCGGCAAATGGCCGCGATCCTCGGCAGCCCCGCGGTCACGCCGCGGCTCGGCGAGCTGCGCATGTCGACCGCGGTGATCCAGGGGGGCAGCGACCCGCTGTTCCCGGCCCACGTGGGCGAAGCGATCGCGGCGGCGATCCCCGGGGCGAGCTTGCGCGTGCTCCCCGACATGGGGCACATGCTCCACCGCGAGACCTGGGATCCGATCGTCGACGAGGTCGAGGCGCTGGTGGCGCGCAGCGAAGGCGCGGCGGCGCGTTGAGCGCCGCGGCCAGGGGGCGCGCGTGCAGCCGCTGAGCGTCCAGGGGGTCGAGGTCCCGCCCTTCGTCTACGGCACCGCCTGGAAGGAGCTGGAGACCGCGCGGCTCACCGGCCTGGCGCTCGAGGCGGGCTTCCGCGCGATCGACACCGCCTGTCAGCGCAAGCATTACCACGAGGCCGGGGTCGGCGAGGCCCTGGAGCGGGCCTTCTCCGCGGGCGTGCTCTCGCGCGACGACCTGTTCTTGCAGACGAAGTTCACCCACCAGGGCGGGCAGGACCACCGCCTGCCCTACGACCCCCAGGCGCCCTTCGCGACCCAGGTCGCGCAGTCCTTCCAGCGCTCCCTCGAGCAGCTGCGGGTCTCGCACCTCGACAGCTACGTCCTGCACGGGCCGCAGTCGAGCCGCGGGATCGGGGCCGCGGACCGCGAGGTGTGGGCGGCCATGGAGTCGCTGCACGCGGAGGGGCGGACGCGCCTGCTGGGGGTCAGCAACGTCTCCCTCGCCCAGCTGCGCGAGCTGTGCGCCCTGGCCGAGGTCCAACCCGCCTTCGTGCAAAACCGCTGCTACGCGCGCAAGGGCTGGGACCGCGAGGTCCGCGCGCTGTGCCGCGAGCGCGGGATCGTCTACCAGGGCTTCTCGCTGTTGACCGCCAACCGCGAAGAGACCGCGCACCCCGACCTGCGCGCGATCGCCGCGCGCATGAGCCTGACCCCGGCGCAGCTCGTGTTCCGCTTCGCGCGCCAGGTTGGCATGCTCCCGCTCACCGGCACGTCGAGCCCCGAGCACATGCGCCTCGACCTCGCGGCGCTCGAGGCGCCCCCGCTCAGCGCGGCCGACCTCGCGCGGGTCGAGGCGATCAGCGGCTGAGGGGCTATTCGATCGTGGCCTGCTTGATCGCGTCGAGCTTGGGGAAGGCCTCGTCGAGGTAGGCGTTGCCCTGGGTCTGCGCCAGGTCCTGGCGCGGACCCGCGCCGCGCGGGGCGCCCTCGCCGTAGCCACCGTAGAGCGCGTCGACGACCTCCATGCCCTCGATCACCTTGCCGAAGGGGGAGAAGCCCATGCTGTCGAGGTTGCTGTTGTTGGTGTAGTTGACGAAGAGCTGGGTCGTGCGCGTGTTCGGGCCGGCCATGGCGAAGGTCACCATGCCCCGGGTGTTCGACTGCTTCACGGGGTCGTCGGGGATCTGGGCCTCGATCCAGGCGGCGTTGACCTCGGGGTCGCCGTTGATCCCGAACTGGGCCATGAACGCCGGATCGTTCAGCACGCGGAAGAAGCGGCAGCCGTCGTAGTAGCCCGCCTTGACCAGGCTGTAGACCCGGTCGGCGCCGTGGGGGGCCCAGGCGCGCGTGACCTCGACCCGGAAGGTGCCCTTGGTCGTCTCGAACTTGACCACGTAGCGCTCGGGCGCCGTCCGCGAGGCGGCCTCAGGGTGGCGCAGCGCGTCGGGGCCGGCCTCGGGCTTGCCGTCGGGGGCGGCCTCGGGGCTCGCGCTCGGGCAGCCGCAAAGCGCGAGCAGCGCGAGGCAGGGGATCCAGCGGGCGAGTCGGTTCATGGGGCACCTCAGGCGCCCAGCTTATCAGCGCGCGATCGGGGTCGCGCTCTCGACCGCGGCCGCGCCGGTCACGGGCAGCGCGCGGGGCGCGTCGACCTTGGGCGAGCCGAGGATCAACGCCGCGCCCGCGACCGCCGCTGCGCCCCCGAGCGCGCGGCGCAGGCTGAGGCGCTCGCCGAGGAAGACCCAGGCGAGGACCATTACGAACACCGCCGAGAGCTGGTTCAGCACCGAGGCCACGCTCGCCGAGGCCCACTTGAAGCCGCCGAGCCAGAGCAACATGGCCACGTAGGAGCCGAGGACCGACGCCGGGACCAAGGTCTTCCACACCGTCCGCGTGCGGAACACCGCCAGCGCCTCGCGCTGGGAGGGGAGCGCAGCGCACCACAGCAGCTGGACCGCGAGCCCGGCCAGCAGGCGCAGCAAGGTGACCTCCACCAGGCCGGAGGTCTCGAGGACGGGCTTGACGAGTACCACGCCCAGCCCCATGAACACGATCCCGGTCACCCCCATGGCGACCCCGGCCGCGCGCCCCTCGCCGCTGGGTGGCTCGACTTCGCTGCGCGGGAGCTGCTCGGTGGTCGCGAGCACCACGCCGCCGATCACGAGCAGCGCGCCGAGGCCGAAGGTCCAGCCGCCGGGCTCCTCGCCCAGGACCAGCAGCGAGAACAGCACGATCACCGGCGCGTAGCAGCAGTCGACCACCGCCAACAGGCTCGCGCCCAGCCGCCGCAGCGCCATGAACACCAGCACGTCGCAGATCGCGATCCCGAACACCCCGCTGATCACGATCCGCGCCCAGGCTTCGGGGCTCCGTGGCGCGAGGAGCGTGCCCTCGCTGAAGGGCAAGGTCAGCAGGAGCAGGGTGCTGGCGACCGCGTTCTTGAACAGGTTCATGGCCAGGGGCGAGACCGCCTCGGAGCGCTTGAACAAGATCAAGCTCACCGCCCAGGTCATGGCCGCGGCCAGCGCGCACGCTTCTCCCAGCACCGGGGCTCCGATCTTGCGGAGACACTACCAGGCCGCGCGGAGAGTTAGCTCGCCAAGAGCACGCCTCAGCGGGAGAGCGCCTCGCTGAGCCCGAGCCGTGGGATCCGGCGCAGGAGCTTGACGGCCCTGGGCTTGATCGTGAACGCGACGCCGCGCTCGGGGTCGAGCACCACGCCCCCGTCGCCGCCATAGAACGCGGTCGCCCAGGCTGGGTCGTCGCGCCGCTTGACCTGGACCTGGACCCCGTCGAGGAGGGCGCTGCGCTCGACCTCGCCGTCGCGCTCGGTGTCGATCGCCCAGCCGCGGAGCGTATAGGCAGCGCTCGTCCAGCCACTCGCCTGGAGGTCCTTCAAGAGCGCCGCGCGGAGCCGAGTGTTGCGGTTCTCGAGCAGCAGGGTGCGCCGCCCAGCCAGGTCGAGCAGCACGTCTTGGCAGCTCAGGCTCGCGTTGACCTCACCCTCGAAGCGGACGAAGCTGCGTTTGACCGTCTGGTCGGCGGAGACGACCGTGATCCGCTCGACCACGAACGCGCCGCCTGCCTCGTGGCCGTCGTAGGTGTAGGTGTAGCCCAGCGGGAGCAGCCCCAGCAGGTCGATCTCGAAGCGGTTCGTGATCTGGGCGCGCGGCTTGGGGGCGCTGTAGGTCCCGGTGCGCTGCGTCTCCGGGGCGGGGGCTGAGGCGGACCGGCCGGCGGGGGGCTGGCTGCCCGGCGGCAGCCCTTCCTGAGCCAGGGTCAACGAGGTGGCGAAGAGCGCGCAGCAGAGCGTCGTGTGCAGGGTGTTCATGAGTCCTCCGGGCTTCGTGAGCGGAGGTATGCAAACCCGGAGCCGCGCGCGGCGTCCCTGGCGGACGGATTTCGGACGGCGGCGGGGTAGCCGACTGGCGTTGACCCCGACGCAGGGGTCGCCGGTCTCAGCGCTGCCGTTTCGTCGCGCACGGCGAGACGCAACCGGGCCCCGGCGACCAGCAGTGTTGTTCAAGACCAGACCGTGAGACCCGGCCTGCGGCCGGGTACACACTGTCGCTTGTGCCTCGCTCGCGGCGGCCGAGCCGCCGACTCGCTCCGGCGCAACCCGCCTGCTTCGCAGACGGCTAGGCGTGGAGCAGAGGCAAACGGTCCGCCGGGAGCGCGTAGCGTCGAGTCGCGCCGCTCAGCGGGCAGCGGAAGGCGAGGAGGCAGGCGCAGAGCTGCAGGTCTTCGGCGTCGCCCCCCGCGCCATGCAAGCGGTCGCCCACCACCGCGAACCCCGCCAGGGCCAGGTGCCGGCGGATCTGGTGCTTGCGGCCGCTCTCGAGGCGCACCTCGAGCAGACTCCGATCGAGCCGAGGGTCGTGGTCCAGGCGCTGGACCCAGCTCCGCGCGGGGCGGTCGTCGAGGGGCGCGTCGAGCAGGGTCGGCGCTTCGTGAGGGAAGCGACCGTGGGCGAGCACGCGGTAGCGCTTCTCGACCCGACGCTCGCGGAACAGGGCGGAGAGGGCAGCGGCGGCGCGCTTGCTGTGCGCGAGCAAGATCAGCCCGTTCGCCGCGCGGTCCAGGCGGTGCACGGCGAAGGCCGGGCGCTCGGGGCTCAGGTGCTGCTCGCTCCAGCGCGCGACCGTGCAGTGATCCCCCCAGCGCGAGCCCTGGGAGCGCAGGCCGTAGGGCTTGAACCACACCGTGTAGTCGCCTTCGTCGGCCAGCAGCTCCGGCGGCGGCGGCTCCTCGTCGAGCACGGCGGGGTCGTAGTAGAGGTGCAGCTCGTCGCCCGCGCGCCCGGTCGCTCGCGCTCGCCGGAGGCGTCGGGTCCCCTTGCCCCGGGTCAGCCACACCGCCCCGCAGGTCATGGCGCGCTTCACCCGCCGCTTGGAGAGCCCGGAGTGCCGGGTGAGCACCTCTACCACCGCCTCACCCTCGGCGAGGGGCAGGTGCAGCTCCCGGGGCTCGCCCTCGCGCTCGCTCGCGCTCACCGCGCAGCCCGATCCGCGGTCACCAGCCCGCCGCGCCACACCTCGCGGAACTCCGCCTCCGAGAGCGTGAGCTTGCCTCGGATCGGATCGCCGATCACGACCCCCGCGTCGCTGACCTCGCGCACGACCACCCAGTGATCGACGAAGAGCGACCACTTGATCGTGGCCATGCCGGGTTGGTCGCGCCGGCGCAGGGCCTCCCAGCTCGGGGTCTCGAGGCGGACCACCCGGCCGCTGCCGGCGAGCTTCTGGCGCAGCCCGCGCGCGACGCAGAACTCGTCGGTGCCCGTCATGGCGTTGGTCCAGCTCAGCTCGGCCATTTCGCGCTCGCTGGCCTCGACGCCGTGGTGCCAGAGGAGCATGGCCGCGGCGGCCGCTCCGCACGTATAGCTCGTGGTCTGCCCGCACACCCCGTCGGGCCCCACGACGCCGCTCACGTCCTGGGGGTCGAAGCGCGCCGTGGACACGAGCTTGAAGCCCGAGGCGCAGCCGACCAGCACCGCGAACCCGAGCACGAGTCGCCGGGCCGCGGGGGTGCTCATGTGCGGGGAGCCCGCCGCGAGCAGGGTGAGCGCGAAGGGGATCGGCCACCACGGGCGGACGAGCGCGTAGGCGTCCCAATCGATCAGCGCGGCTTCCAGCGAGAGCGGGAGCGCGACCCGAAACAAGATCACGGCCAGGCACACCACGATCGTGAGCGTGGCGACCCGCTTGCCCCGGGCCTGGGCGGCCTCGTCGTCGCCGCGCTCGCGCCCGAGCCATGCACCCAGCCCCAGCGCGGCCGCGAACCCCGCGATCCAGCTCAAGGCGACGATCCAGCGCACGCTCACCCTCCCTCCTCGGTCAGCTCCTGGCCGGGGGCTAGTCGCCCAGCCAGGGGAACTCGGCGCGCAGGGCCCCCGCCGTCCCCGAGCCGCGCGTGATCAGGACTTCCCAGAGCTCCCGCGCCTCGTCGCGCCGACCCAGGGAGGCCAGCGCCCAGATCCTGAGCCCCTCGAGGTCGTTGCGCACGCCGATCTGGTGGGTCAGGTCCGCGCAGTTCGCCGCGGTGAAGCGCTCCAGGGCCCGCGTCGAGTGCGCCAGGACGCCCTCGACGTCGCCGCGGAGCTGCGCCACGTGCGCGAACCACGCGTGGGCTTCGGGCAGCTGGGGGGCGAGGGCGAGCGCGCGCTCCACCCGCGGCAGGCTGTCCTCGCCCGTGCTGAGGAGCACCGCGGTCTGGGCCCACTGCACGGGGCCGAGCGCGTCGGCTCCGCCCGGGGGCGTCTCGAGCAAGAGCTCCAGCCGCGCGCGCGCGCGGCCGCTCCGGCCCGTGCCAGCGAATCCGATCCTCGAGGTATCGCTCCCAGAACCCCCAGAGCGGGTCCCCCCACGGGCGCGGCTCGGGCTCACGGGCGCCCAGCTGGAGCATGTAGAGCTGGCTGTGAACCGGGAGGTCGAGGCGGACGAGGGCGCGGAGGGTCGACCAATAAGGTCCCTCGTCGAGGACCGTGATCTGCACTGCGTTGCGCAGGAGCTCGCAGAAGGGGGCGACCCGGGTGTCCCCCGGTCGCAGGCCTGCGCGACCCATGAGCTCGAGGAGCTCGACGCATGCCCGCGTCTCCTGCGCGAGGGCCGTGTCGTGGGTCCCCGGGGTGGCCGAGCGCGAGAAGGCCTCGCGAAAGCGCGCCTCGACCCGCGCGAAGCCCAGGTCGGCCAGGGCGCGCTCGCCGGGGTCGTGCGGCGAGGGGGGCAGCTCGGGGCTCGACGCGGCCAGGGTTCGGAGCACGGGCTCCAGGCGCTGCGGGCCCTTCGCTCCGGCGCTCACGAGCTGGGCGCGGAGCCCACGGGGATCGCCGGCGTCACGCTCCAGCCCCTCGACGAGCAGGCGGCGCGCCTCGGTCGGGTCGTTGGCGTCGAGGGCGCCCGTGATCGCGTCCCAAGCCTTCCGCTCCCGCTCTTGCGCGACCTTCGAGTCCGAGCCCGCGGGGCTATCCAAGGCGCGCCGCTCCGGGGTGGAGGGGGCGTCGCCCGAGCGCAGCAGCCACCCCGCCAGGCCGGCGAGCGCGACCGCCGCAGCCAGCGCGGCGCCGA
>JAGQRJ010000521.1 GCA_020425635.1 Planctomycetota bacterium
CCCCGGGACGCCTCGCCCCCGGTCGAGGCGCCCGCCTTCGCGAGGCCCCCCTCGCCCTTCGTGCTCCCCGTCCAGCTCGACCAGACCTCCCTGGTGGGGTGCTTCCAGGGCGAGCGCTTGCTCGTCGCGTCGGCCGCCGAGCTGCAGGAGTGGGACGGGCGCGGGTCGAACGCCCTGCGCAGGGTCGCGCTGCCGCCGGGGCGCGGGCTGCGACGCGCCTACGGCTTGCTCGCCCTCGGCCCCGAGCGGGTGCTGATCGGCGGCGAGGGCTTCGAGCTCTACGAGTGGACCTCGCGGGCGGGGTTTCGGGCGCTCGGGCTGCCCGACGTGCAGGCGCTCGAGCGCCTGGGCGACCGCGCGGCCTACGGCCTGGACAGCGGCGAGCTCGGCGTGTTCGCGCTCGGGGCGACGCTCCTCGAGGAGCCTCCCGCCACCCTGGACCTCGGCGAGCGAGACACGGCGGAGGTCCTGGACCTGGCCTGGCTCAGCCCCACCCGGCTGCTCGCCGTGACCGGAGGGCGCACGGCGCGGGACCTGAGTCCCTCGGCCCGCGCCGTGCAAGAGAGCATGGGCGCGCTCTACCTGCTCGACTACGACCCGGCGGCGGGCGCGCTCACGACGCTCCAGCGCGAGGGGGTGCTCGGCGCGCAGAACGTCGCGGTCTCGGGCGGAGGCGCGCCGCAGGTCCTGGTCGGGACCTCGACCGGGCACCTGTTCCTCTGGCGCCTGGGCGCCGGAGCGGGCGGGGGCGAGCGGCTGGTCGCCGCGGGGGAGAGCTACCGCGCGCCGGGCGCGCCGCTCAAGGTCCGCGACGTGCTGTTCGTGCGCGAGACGCTCGCGCTCGGGGCGTTGGTCGTGCGTGCGGGCGTCGACCCGGCGGCCTGGGCCTACGCCGAGGGCGTGCTCGTCTACGACCTCGCCGACGCGCAGCCGCGGGTGTTCACGGTCCCGGGGGTCGCCCCCCGGGGCCTGCTGTTCGAGCCCGAGGGCGAGCAGGTGATCGTGCTCGGCGACCACGGCCGGGCGCGGGTGGTGGCCCTCGAGGCGATCCTCGAGGGGGCGCAGCCCCTCGACCGCTAGCCCGCAAAGCTCACCACGAAGTGGTGAGTTTGCGGGTAGCCCGCCTCAGCGGCGCGCGGCGTCGTACTTGCGCAGCTGCTTGAGGCACACCTCGAGGTCCTTGGGCAGGGGGGCCTCGACGCTCAGCCGCTCGCCGCGGGGGGTCGTGAAGGCGAGCCGCCAGGCGTGGAGCGAGAGGCGCTCGAGCAGCGGGCGCTCGGGGCGGCCCTTGGGCGGGCGGTAGCTCGGCTTGAGCTCGGAGAGCAGGAGCGCGCGCCCGCCGCCGTAGTCGGCGTCGACCGCGAGCGGGAGCCCCACCCCGGAGAGGTGCCGGCGGATCTGGTGCGTGCGCCCGGTGCCGATCGTGACCTGCAGCCAGGCGAAGCGGCGGAAGCCCTCGCGCAGGACCCAGCGCGTCGAGGCGTCTTGCAGCTTGCCCTTGCTCGACTCGAGGGGGGTCTCGATCGCGCCCTCCTGCTCCGGGGGGAGCCCGCGGACCAGGGCCAGGTAGTCCTTCTGCACCCGGCGCTCGCTGAACTCCGCGCTCAGCGCGCGCAGGGCCTCGCGGGTCTTGGCCACGAGCAGGACCCCGGAGGTCCCGGCGTCGAGGCGGTGCACCAGCCGCGGGCGGAGGTCGGTGTCGCGCAGGTGGTGCAGGAGCGCGGCCCACAGGGGGCGGGCCCACTGCTGCCGCGAGGCCTCGACGTTGACCCCCGGGGGTTTGGCGCACACGAGGAAGTCGGGCTCCTCGTGCAGGATCGCCAGCCCTGGGAGCGGCGCGGGCTCGACCGCGGTCAGCAGGTCCTCCTCGACCGCGAGCACGTCGCCGGCCTGCAGCACCTGGTTCGGTCCGCAGGGGCGGTCGTTGAGCACCGCGGCGCGGTCGCGCAGCGCGCGGGTGAGCTCGGAGGTCGGGACCCGGGGGTAGAGGTCGCTGAGCAGCTGCAGCGCGGTGGCCCCCGCGCGGGCTGCGTCGATCGAGTGGCTGCGGTCGCCCACGCGGCCCCCTAGCGCCCGCGCGCCCAGAGGTGGGCGCCGACGGCGAAGGCGGCCGCGACGTTGAGCGACTCGGTGGCGCCCGCGAGGGTCCAGAGCAGGCTGCCCGCGGTGGCCTCGGCGGGGACCCCGGGGCCCTCGGCGCCGAGCAA
>JAGQRJ010000522.1 GCA_020425635.1 Planctomycetota bacterium
GGCTTCAGCGGCGGGATCCGAGCGCCCAGCCGACGCAGCGGAGCGGGGAGGAGCCCGGTCAAGCGCAGGCCCTTGGGCCGCGCCCGCCGACGCCCGAACTCGGCGGAGGACGGGCCGACGCTCGACGTGCGCGAGCAGGCCGCGCCGGCCTTCGTCTGCGCGCCTGCCTTCGTCTTCGCGCCGGCCTTCTTCTTCGCGCCAGCCTTCTTCTTCCCGCCGGCCTTCCTCTTCGCGCCAGCCTTCTTCTTCCCGCCAGCCTTCTTCTTGGTGCCCGTCTTGCGCCGGGCCTGCGAGCGAGTGCGGCGCGCGTCGCTCATGAGAACAGCGCGTTCTGCGTCACCGCCGGGGCGCTGGCGCGCTCGACCCCGAGGTAGTCGTAGCCCAGAGGCCCCAGGATCCGGCCGCGCGCGGTCTTGCGCACGTAGCCGCGCTCGATCAGGAACGGCTCGTAGACGTTCTCGATCGTGTCCTCCTCTTCGCCCAGCGCGGCGCTGAGGGTCTTGAGCCCCACCGGCGCCGTCGGGCTCTCCCCCAGGAGCTGCAGCAGCTTGCGGTCCATGTCGTCGAGCCCGGCCTCGTCGACGCCGAGCATGTCGAGCCCCTGCTTGGCGATCGCCTCGTCGACCCGGCGGGTTCGGCTGGCGAGGGCCACGTCGCGCACGCGCTTGAGGTAGCGGTTGGCGAGGCGCGGGGTGCCCCGCGAGCGACGGGCGATCAGCGCCGCCGCCGCAGGGTCGACCTGCACCTCGAGCACCCCCGCGGAGCGGGTCACGATCCGCGCGAGCTCAGCCGCGTCGTAGAGGCTCAGCCGCTCCTGGATCCCCATGCGGTCGCGGAAGGGCTTCGCGAGCAGCCCCGAGCGCGTGGTGGCGCCGATCAGGGTGAAGCGCTTGAGCGGGATCGTCACGGCCCGCGCGTAGGGTCCCTCGTCGATCGCGACCTCGATCTTGAAGTCCTCCATGGCGGAGTAGAGGTACTCGGTGACGTGCTTGCGCAGGCGGTGGATTTCGTCGACGAAGAGCACGTCGCCCTGCCCGAGCTTGGTGAGCATGCCGGCGAGGTCGGCGGGGCGCTCGAGGATTGGCCCGGACGTCGTGATCAGCCGAGCGCCCATGCAGCCGGCGACGAGGGTCGCGAGCGTGGTCTTGCCCAGCCCCGGGGGCCCGGTGAACAGGACGTGGTCGAGCACCCCGCCGCGGGCCTGGGCCGACTGGATCCAGGTCTGGAGGTTGTTCACCACCCGCGCCTGTCCGACGAAGTCGTCGAAGGTCTGGGGCCGCAGGCTGCGCTCGGGGTCCTCGGCCCGCGCCTGGGGGCTCACCACCCGTTCGTTCGCCTGCGTCATGCATCCTCCGACCGAGCCCACGCTCGACCCTCTACTGTATCGGCACCACCGACGCCCAAGCGCCAGCCCCAGCTCAGGTAAGGACCACGATCCACCCCGAACACGCAGCGAATCTGCGCCGCCGCTGGGGTTAGGTCCGGCGCAGGCAGGCGAACCCGGCCACCGTCAGGGCCACCGTCACCCCCGCTGTGATCCCCAGCGCCGGGACCACCCCGAGGACGAGCCATGGCCGCGGCAGCGAGGGAGCGGCCAGCACGTGCGCCCAGAGGAGCTGCAGTCCGTTGAGCGCGAACAGCAAGCCCGCCATGAAGCGCTCGACCCGGAGGTGCTGGGCCGGGGTCCCCTGGCCACGGTGCAACCCCAGGAACAAGGGCCCCGTGCTCGAGACGTTGAGGAACACGACCAGCCCGAGGGTCATGAACAGCCACGCCTGCTTGCTGCTGTAAGCGATCGGCTTGCCGGCGCCATCGAAGGTGGTCGCGATCGAGGCCGGGAGTTGTGGGTAGACGTGCGCCAGGTAAGCAGCCAAGCCGACCAGCGGCAGGCATGCGAGCGCCAGCACGAAAGGGGGACGCCCAGGCACGACAACTCTCCAAACCGAAGCTTGTAGGCACTTTAACGCCTTGGTATACAGGCCGCTCCCAAAAACAACGCGTTGCGCCACCGCGCACCCCAACCTCCCTCAAAGAGGCGTCATGACGTCTGCGTTCCTGGCCGACACGATCAGCCTGCTCGGCTACAGCGCCCCCCTCGCCGGATTCATCGGCTTGATCTACGCCGTTGTCCTCGCCAAAGGAATCAACGCCCGCTCCGACGGGGACGACAAAATGCGGAAGATCGCGGCCGCGATCCAGAAGGGCGCGCGCGCCTTTCTGTTCACCGAATACAAGTGGCTCACGGCCTACGTGGCCGTGGTGGCCGTGTTGCTGGCGGTGGTCTACAAGGCGACCGCTCCGGCGGCCGGCACCGCGGGCTACATGGAGGGCGACCCCCTCTTCATCCTGATCTCGGTCTCCTTCGTGATCGGCGCCGCCTTGAGCGCCCTGGCCGGCTTCTTCGGCATGGTCACCGCGACCAAGTCGGCGGTCCGCACCACCGAGGCCGCGAAGACCAGCTTGAGCGAGGCGCTCAAGGTCGCCTTCTCCTCGGGCACGGTCATGGGTCTGTGCGTCGTCGGCCTGGGCGTGATCGGCCTCGGCGGCCTGTTCAGCGCCTACAGCCACCTGTCTTACGCCGGTGAGGGCATGACCAAGGCCGAGACCTACTCGCGGACGCTGGCCGCGCTCTTCGGCTTCAGCTTCGGCGCGAGCTCGATCGCGCTCTTCGCGCGCGTCGGCGGCGGGATCTTCACCAAGGCCGCGGACGTCGGCGCCGACCTCGTGGGCAAGGTCGAGGCTGGGATCCCCGAAGACGACCCCCGCAACCCCGCCGTGATCGCCGACAACGTCGGCGACAACGTCGGCGACGTCGCCGGCATGGGCGCCGACCTGTTCGAGAGCTACGTCGGCTCGCTCGTCGCGGCCATGACGATCGCCTGCAGCGGGATCGGGCTGGCGAGCGCGAGCGGGGTCGACCTCAGCACCGACTCCCTGGTGACCCGCGCCACCATGCTCCCCATGGTCCTCGCGGGCGTCGGGATCGTGTGCTCGATCATCGGCACCTTCTTCGTGAAGGCGGAGAAGGAAGACCAGCTCAGCCACGCGCTGCACAACGGCCTGCTCGTCGCCTCGATCCTGTTCGCGATCGCCGCGGCCGGGATCTGCTTCTTCTTCGACGTGCGCCTCACCGACGCCCCCGAGGGCTTCGTCGGCAACTGGGGGATCTACCTCTCGATCGTGACCGGGCTCGCGCTCGGCGTGGCGATCGGCAAGGTCACCGAGTGGTACACCTCGGAGAAGATGCGCCACGCGCAGTCGATCGCCGACGCGAGCAAGACCGGCTCCGCGACGAACATCATCTCGGGCCTCGCCGTCGGCATGGAGTCGACCGTGATCCCCGTTCTCCTGATCTGCGTGGCGATCTTCACCGCGCACTACCTCGCGGGCCTCTACGGGATCGCGATCGCCGCGGTCGGCATGCTCTCCACCCTGGGGATCTCGCTTGGGATCGACGCCTACGGCCCGGTGGCGGACAACGCCGGCGGGATCGCGGAGATGTCCGGCCTGGGTGAGGAGATCCGCAAGAAGACCGACGCCCTCGACGCGGTGGGCAACACCACCGCTGCGATCGGCAAGGGCTTCGCGATCGGCTCGGCCGCGCTGACGGCGCTGGCGCTGTTCGTGGCCTTCCAGACCGCCTCGGGCCTCAAGGCCGGCGACCTCGACATCGCCAACCCCACCGTGACCGTGGGCCTGTTCCTCGGCGGCATGTGCACGCTCTTGTTCTCGGCCCTGACCATGAAGGCCGTGGGCACCGCGGCCTTCGACATGATCAAGGAGGTCCGCCGCCAGTTCAAAGAGAAGCCCGGGATCATGGCCGGCACCGAAGACCCCGACTACGAGAGCTGCGTGGCGATTTCGACCGCGGCCTCGCTCAAGCAGATGGTCCTCCCCGGCGCGCTCGCGGTGGCGGTCCCCGTCATGACGGGCCTGCTCCTCGGCCCCACCGGCCTCGGCGGCCTGCTCGCCGGCGCGCTCGTCACCGGCGTGCTGTTCGCGATCTTCATGTCCAACGCGGGCGGCGCCTGGGACAACGCGAAGAAGTTCATCGAGTCCGGCGGGCTCAAGGGCGACGACGGCGAGGTCATGGGCAAGGGCAGCGAGGCCCACAAGGCCGCGGTCGTCGGCGACACCGTGGGTGACCCCTTCAAGGACACCTCGGGCCCCTCGCTCAACATTCTGATCAAGCTCATGACCGTGGTGGCCCTGGTCATGGCGCCGATCCTCGCGTCCCGTCAGAAGGCGGCCGAGGTCGGCCTGCTCGACGCCCCGGCCGCGACCTCGACCGCCCTCGAAGACGCCGCCGGCGAGTAAGCAGAGCTCGCCAACCCACGGCCCAGGGTGCGCGCCACCCTGGGTCGTGCCGTGTACGCGCGGGGCCTCCGCGCAGGATCCAAGCCCGTGTCAAACCCCCTCCACTTCAGCGTGATTCGCCAGTGCGGCCAGGCGCGCACCGGCGTGCTGCGCCTGCCCCACGCGGTGGTCCCCACCCCGACCTTCATGGCGGTCGGGACCCGCGGCGCGGTCAAGGCCTGCACCATGGAGCAGGTCGCGCGCACGGGGACCCGGATCTGCCTGGGCAACACCTTCCACCTCTGGCTGCGGCCTGGGGCCGACGTGGTGGAGGGCGCGGGCGGGCTGCACGAGTTCACCCGCTGGCCCCACGCCATGCTCACCGACTCGGGCGGGTTCCAGGTGTTCTCCCTCGCGGACATCAACTCGGTCGACGAGCACGGGGTGACCTTCAAGTCGCCCTACGACGGAGCGCGGATCGAGCTCACCCCCGAGCGCTCGATCGGGGTCCAAAACCAGCTCGGCGCCGACATCATCATGGCCTTCGACGAGTGCCCGCCCTACCCGGCCGAGCGCGAGGTCGTCGTCGAGGCGGTCGAGCGCACGACGCGCTGGGCGCGCCGCTGCCTCGACGCCCACGCCCGCTCCGACACCCAGGCGCTGTTTGGGATCGTGCAGGGAGGCGTGCACGCCGACCTCCGCGCGCGCAGCGCCGACGCGCTCAAGGAGCTCGACTTCCCCGGCTACGCCGTGGGCGGGCTCTCGGTGGGCGAGACCCAAGCGCAGATGGAGCTCGCGCTCGGCGAGACCACCCCGCACCTCCCCGAGGGCAAGCCGCGTTACCTGATGGGCGTCGGCAAGCCGACCGACCTCGTGCGCGGGGTCCTGCGCGGGGTCGACATGTTCGACTGCGTGCTGCCCACCCGCAACGCGCGCACCGGCGAGGTCTACCTCTGGCCCACGGGCCGCCTGCGCCTCAAGCACGCCGAGTTCAAACACGACCACCGCCCGATCGACCCGCTCTGCGACTGCGAGGCCTGCACTCAGGGGGTCAAGCGCTCCTGGCTGCGACACCTGCTCAAGACGGGCGAGATCCCGGCGCTCACCTTGTGCTCGCTGCACAACCTGCGCTACTACCAGCGGCTCATGGAGCGGATCCGCCGCGAGATCGACGCCGGGACCTTCCACGCCTTCGCGCGGGACTACCTCGAGACCTGGGGCGAGGCGCCGCCGGCGGAGAGTTCCGCGTAAGTGCTTGCTCCGCAAGGTCGAGGCCCCCTCGGTTCGAGGATTGCCCTCTGGTCGTAAGCTGGTATCCTGTCGGACCTTGTAACCCCGAACACCCTTCGCCTACCCACTGGGGCGGGCGAGAAGCATCGCATGCAAGACGCTCACGCCATTCTCTTCCTGGCAACCCAGGGCGGCCCTCAACAGCCGTTCGACCCGAGCTTCATCTTCACGCTGATGTTGGTGTTCGCCTTCGTCTACTTCTTCCTGATTCGTCCGCAAAAGCGCGAAGCAGAGGAGAAGCAGAAGCTCCTCGAGGCGCTGAAGAAGAACGATCGCGTCGTAACCACCGGCGGACTCCTGGGCACCATCGTCAACCTCAAAGACAACGAGGTGACGCTACGGGTCGACGACCAAAACAAGGTCAAGATCCGCGTGCTCCGGAGCGCCATAGCCAGGGTCGTGGGCCCTGAGTCGTCAGCGTCAGTCGACGACTCGAAGCAGAACTAGCCATGTACCAGAACTACGGCTGGAAGTTCATTCTCACGGGGTTCCTCCTCGTGGGGTCCTTGCTCGCTTGGTATTTCAACGGGCTCTCCTACGGGCTCGACCTCAGCGGCGGCACCGAGATCATCTACAGCCTCGACTCTCACGGGAAGCCGTTGACGTCGAAGCTGGCGGACGACGTGGTGCAGGTGCTCACCGAGCGCATCGACAAGCTCGGCATCAAGGAGCTCTCGATCGCGCGCCTGGGCAACCACCAGGTCGTGATCCAGGTCCCCAACGCGACCGAGAACGAGGTCAAGAAGATCCGCAGCCAGATCGAGCGCTCGGGTCGGCTCGAGTTCAAGATCGTGGAGCACGAGCTCGACCAGGACCAGCGCGCGCGCCAGATCAGCCGCGTGGTCGAGGAGAAGCGGCGCCGGATCTGGAAGGAGACCGACAAGTACGACACCGCCTTCGACCCGAAGGTCGGGGAGGAGGGCGCCTACCAGCTCCTGCTCAACCGCAACGCCAAGGGCGAGGAGCAGTTCGTCGACGGCGACCTGCTCGCCGACGCCTACCGCACCATCGACAACAACGGCCTGGCGTGCGTGGGCTTCACCTGGAACTCGAAGGGCACCCAGCGCTTCCGCAACCTGACCCGGAAATACAAGGGCAAGCAGCTCGCGGTCGTCCTCGACGGTGAGCTGCATTCGGCGCCGGTGATCCGCTCGGAGATCGGCAAGAAGGGCATCATCGAGGGCGGCGACGACGGCTGGGACCGCGCCGAGCTGAGCAACCTGATCGTGACCCTCAAGTCGGGCGCGCTCCCTGCCAAGCCGATCTACGCCTACCGCAAGCAAGTCGGCGCGCAGCTCGGCCGCGCGGCGGTGCGCATCGGCGGAGCGTCGATCGCGGGCGCCCTCGCCGTGATCATCCTGTTCATGTTCTGGTACTACGGCATGCGCTGCGGCCTGGTCGCGAACATCGCGCTCGTCCTGAACATCATCCTGATCCTCGGCACCCTGGCGCTGTTCGAAGCGACCCTGACCCTCCCCGGCATCGCCGGCATTCTGCTCACCGCGGGCATGGCGGTCGACGCGAACATCCTGATCTACGAACGGATCCGGGAGGAGCTCGCCCGCGGCTCCGCGCTCAAGCAGGCCGTCCAGGCCGGCTACGACCGCGCGTTCTGGACGATCTTCGACGCGAACCTCACGACCTCGCTCACCGCGGTGATCCTGATGTACGTGGGCACCGGCCCGATCAAGGGTTTCGGACTCACGCTGACCGTCGGGATCCTGAGCTCGATGTTCACCGCCTTGTTCGTGACCCGCGCGATCTACGGCATGTTCGTGAGCAACGGCGTGATCGCCGAGGTCAAGTTCCGCCAGCTGTTCAAGCGCCCTGACCTCGACTTCATCGGGGCCTGGCCCAAGGCGTTGACGGTCTCGATCGGCGTGATCGCGATCGGCTGGATCGTGTTCTGCATGCGCGGCCCCGAGAAATACGGGATCGACTTCACCGGCGGCACCGCGCTGCACATGCGCCTCAAGTCGCCCGAGTCCAAGGCGGAGGTGCGCGCGAAGCTCGACGCGCACTTCACCAAGCTGCAGCAGTCGGGGGAGATCGACCAGCTGCCGAGCCTCTCGATCCAGCGCGTCGGCGAGAACGTCGGCAGCGGCGCCGAGGAGCGCTCCCAGGAGTGGCTCGTGCGCACCAACACGGTGCGCAAGGAGGGCGAGGACGCCAAGGAGGAGACGAAGGACGAGGAGGAGGTCGGCTCGCTGTGGCAAGACCTGAGCCCCCTCGGCACCGCCTACGGCCAGGAGGGGGATCCGGCCCCCGTCGACACCGCGACCCCGGCGGCCCCCGACAGCGCGACCCCCAGCGCCCCCGACAGCGCGACCCCCAGCGCCCCCGACTCGCAGACCGCGGCCAAGCCGCCGGTCGAGGAGGCAGGCACCGTGATCGAGGACGAGGCCGAAGAGGAGGTCTCCGGCGGCGACGACTTCTTCCGCGTCGAGGTCGAGAAGGCCTTCGCCGACGACCTGGTCCGCGCCGAGGCCAAATACGTCGCGCTCGACCAGGGCGATCGTGACGCGGTGACCCTCTGGATCAACCTCGTGGGCCTGCTCCCCGAGGGGATCGCCGGCGCGGCGGAGCCCGCGAAGGTCACCGTGGAGGGGGTCGCCAAGGACCTCCCGCTGGTGCTCGAGGAGATGCGCAACGACCTGGAGAAGGGCGCCCGCGACGCCAACAAGCGCGCGATCCTCGCTGGCTTCCTCGGCGCCGACGCCAACTCGCGCGGCTACAAGGTGCGCGTCGTGCCCCCGGCGGAGGCCGGCGACCAGGGCGAGGGCGTGACGACGATCGAGGTGACCTACACCGTCCCCGACATCCCCGCCGACCGGGAGTTCGCCCGCATGGCCATGATCGACGCGTTCAACAAGGCCAAGGACTCCGCGGCCAAGTCGCTGTTCGCGCCGGCCTTCGCCTTCCCCAACGTCGACGAGATCGGCTCCACGGTGGCGAAGAACCTGAAGAGCAAGGCCCTCGTCGCCACGCTGTTCTCGGTCATGTGCATCTGCCTCTACGTCTGGCTGCGCTTCGACCTCTGGTCGGGGATCGCGGCGATCATGGCCGTGGCCCACGACGTGCTCGCGCTCCTCGGCTTCCTCGCGATCCTGGACTTCCTGATCACGAAGGCGGGGCTCAACTACGACGTAAAGTTCAGCCTCACGACGATCTCGGCGTTCTTGACGCTGGTCGGCTACTCGATCAACGACACGATCGTGATCCTCGACCGGATCCGTGAAGACAAGCGCCTGGCCAAGCAGAAGGACTACTCTGCCGAGCTGATCAACGGCGCGGTCAACAAGACCCTGTCGCGCACGGTGCTCACCTCGCTGACCTCGTTCCTGGTGTGCTTCGTGCTCTTCCTCGGCAGCTTCGCCGGCTTGACCGCGATCCAGGGGCTCTCGGTGGCGCTGCTCTTCGGCGTCGGGGTCGGAACCTACTCCTCGATCTTCATCGCGGCCCCGATCCTGCTCGCCGACAAGACCAAGGTCCGCCGCACGGGCGCCCTGCTCGGCGTGTTCCTGGCGGTGGTCGGGATCCTCTCGACCGTCCTGGGCTAGAGGCCTGTTGAAGAAGCCCTGGCAAGGCGCGAGGAGGTCCAGCAACCGTGGGGGTTGTGACCGACGAGCAACGCAGTCCAGGGCTTTTTCAACGGGCTGCCAGGCAGACCGCCGAGCAAGGGACCTCGGCGCCGCGCCCTTCGGGGCGCGGCGTGTTCGTGTACGCGCCCAGGAGGAGGCTCGCCAGCCCTCGCAGATCGGCCGCGAGCCGGTAAACTCTTAGTCGGCGGCGGATCCGCCCACGCGAGGTCGCGAACCGGGAGTTCCATGGCGCAGGAGATCGAACGCGCGCGCGTCTTGTTGCGAGCCCTGGCCGCGGACAACGCGATCACCCCGGACCTGGGCACCAAGGTCTACCAGGAGTGGGTCGCGACGTCCTCGTCGGGGGAGGTCGCGTTCTCGCGCTTCCTGATCGAGCGCGAGCGCCTCCCCGCCGAGCAGGTCCAACAGACCCTGCGCCGCCTCGCGGTCGAAGGCCTCCCCAACCCCGACGTGCACACGCGCGAGCGCTTCGAAGACCTGATCCTCTGCCAGCTCGGCGTGGAGTCCGGCTTGATCAGCCCGAAGCTGGTCAAGACCGTCCGCGCCGTGCAGGAGAAGAAGCTCAAGCAGGGCAAGCTGCGCCGGGTGCGCGACCTGCTCCCGCGCGCGGGCTTCGACCCCAAGACCCTGGTCCTGCTCGAGCAGCACATGCGCGAGCGGGTGCTGATCTGCCCCGAGTGCCTCACGCGCTACCCGCCCGCGGAGAACGTCTACGACACCGCCGAGTGCCCGCGCTGCGGCGCCGAGGTCGCGCTGCAGCCCTTCGACCTCGAGGCCTCCGCCGAGCTGCAGCGCATGCCCGAGCACCTGCGCGTGATCCTCAACGAGAGCGCGGAGCGGGTCTACGAGCCCATGTCCGTGGAGAAGCGCGAGCAACCTCGGCGGCGGCAGTCGAGCAACAAGACCCCCCAGGTCTTGCTCGGGGTGTGCCTGGTGACCCTGGTCGTGCTCGGCGGGATCGTGTTCACGATCAGCCGCAAGCACCGCCCGCAGGTGGCCTCGCAGCCGAAGACCGGGGAGGGCAAGACCCCCCCGGCCACCCCTGAGCCCGACGCGGATCACCCGGACCCCGAAGACGCCGCGGGGCTGCTCGAAGCCCGACTGCAGGGCTTGATCGCCCGCGAGCGCCGCCTGACCGAGGTCGGAGACTACGCCGGCGCGCTGAGTCTGTGGGAGGAGCAGCCGCTCCCTGCGGGCCCCGAGGGCTCCGCCGTCCGCGAGGAGATCACGCTGCGGGTCGCGAAGCTGAAGACGCTCCAAGCCCAGGCGGACGAGACGCGCGCCCTGCTCGCCCGGCTCGAGGCGGATCCGGCCGACGCCGACGCCGAGGCGGCCCTCGCCCGGCTGGGAACTCCGGCGGAGACGCCGCCCTTCGACGCCGTGGGCGAGCAGCTCCTGCGGGTGCGCGCAGCGCACCGCCGCGCGCTGAGCGAGGAGGGGCGGCGGCGCCACGACGGGCTCGAGCTTCGCGCCCCGGCGGAGGGCGAAGGCGCGGCCTGGTCAGCCCTCGCCGCCCGCGTCGCCAAGGGCGGCGTGGAGCTGACCGTCGACCTCGACGGCGACCGCGAGCGCGTCCAGGTCAGCGAGCTCACGCCCACCGGCGCGACCCTGGTCGTGGGTGGCCGAACCCGCAGCCTGCGCTGGCAGGATTCCTGGCCTGCGGCGCTGCAGATCCTCAACCGCGTGGCGCGCTCGACCGAGGGAGAGCGCCTGCTCGTGCTGCGCTTCGCGCTCCTCGCGCGCGACGCCAAGGAGGCGCGAACCGTCGCGGAGCAGCTCGGCGGAGGGATCGACGTGCGCGCCCTGCTCGAGCTCGCGCCGCTGGGGGCCGCCCCCGAGCTCAGCGCCCACGGGCTGCGCCTGAGCTACGACTTCCGCGGCGGACACTGGCCGCGAGAGTTCGAGCGCTCCCCCGACACGACCCTCGCCCTCGACGAGCGCGGCGCGGTGCTGCGCGGGCCCAGCCCCGAGGCCCACTCCCCCGAGTTCCCCCTCGTGGGCTCGACCCGAGTGGCCTTCGGGTGCGAGGTCGAGCGCCCTGACGACGTGGAGCTCCGCGGCCGCATGACCCTCCGCGGGGGAGAGCGCGACGTCTCCTACGAGCTGCGCTGGAGCGCGGCGGGGTGGGGGCTCTTCTACGACGACGGGCGCGGGCTCCCCAAGCGCCTCGCCAACGGCGCGCAGGTTTCGGTCGCGCCGAAGATCGAGCTCGCCGTGGTCCCCAGTGGCACACGCATGGAGGTCGTCGCGAGCCTGACGGGCGTCGAGGTGTATCGCCGCCCGATCTACGCGCCCTACACCGGGGCAGTGTTTTCTTGCGCCTCCGCTGGCGCCGAGTTCCGCCTCGAGCGGGTGTGGGTGGTGGGCGAACTCGACCCGAGCTGGTCCACACCCCTCGACCAGGACTTCCAGCAGCGGGTGTCCCTCGCCCTCTCGCGAGCCACGACCTCCGAGCCCCCCACCGCCGGGACCACGGGCTGGCCGACGCTCAGCGTCGAGGACCCTCAGGGCCTTGCGCAGCTCGACGCCGATCAGGCCGAGCGCCTGCGACAGGCGAAGCGCTCCCTGCGCGAAGGCGACCTGCGCACTGCGGACCTGCAGCTCGCAGGGCTCGACGCGCCCGCAGCCCGCTTCTACAAGGCCTACCGCGCTTGCGCGGCCGGCGACTTCGCCGCTGCGGCGAAGCTGCTGCAGCGCCTGCTCGCCGACGACCCCGGCTTCGTCGCCGCGCGCGCGCTGCTGGCCTACGCCTTCGCCCGGGCGGGACGCAGCGACCTGGCGACCGCCGAGGCCGCCGAGTCGATCCCCCAGCGCATGGACCTCCCGTGGGGGCACCTCGCAGACGCGCGCGCGCGCTGGCAGACCCTCCCCCTCGACCAGCCCCTCGACCCCGCGGGCGTCCTGCGGACCTTCGAGGTCCCGTCGGCGCTGGGCGCCGGCGACCCCCTCGTGAGCGAGGAGACCGCGGTCCTGCGGGAGCTCTTGAACGTCGAGCTCGCCCTCGACCAGCGAGTCGCGGAGGGCGCCTTCACGGTGTGCTTCGCCTCGCCCACGCCCCTGGCCGAAGCCCGCGACCTGGCCAAGTTCCTCGAGTCCCTCGAGCAAGCCTTCGAGCAGACCCTCAGCGGCGACGCCGCGCGCGCCCAGCGGGTGTGGCTGCTGCACCCCGACGCGGCGCTCGAGCTGCTCCCGGCCGGGGTGCGCTCTGCCTACCTCCCGCGCTTCGGTGCGCTCGTGTTTCGCGGCTCACCGACCACCACGCCCGACGTGGCGCGGGCCGCGGCCGACGCCTACCTGGCCCGCGCTGTCCCGCTCGCCCCCGCTTGGCTCAGGCTGGGCCTGCGCGCCGAGCTGGTCCTGGGGGCCCCAGGCGTCGGCGCCGACGCCCAGGACCTCGTGACCCGCGTCCGCCGCGAGCGCTACACCGAAGAGCGCTGGCGCGGACTCCTCGAGCAGCCCGCCTGGGAGCTCGAGGGCGACCCGAACGCCGAGGCCAACGCCTGGGCCCTCGTTCGCGCCGCCACCAAGCTCAGCGAGCTGGAGGTCGCCCTCGGGCAGGACCTCGAGCGCGTGCGGGCGGGAGAGGCCTCGACCCCCGAGGTCGCGCGGCTCAACTTCAAGTCGCTCGCGGTGCAAATCCCGAACAACCTCAGCCCCTGAGCCAGGCTGCGCGGCTGCTGGCGCGCGACGCGCCGAGCGCTCGCGCGCTGCTCACTCGTCGTAGAAGCGCCCCTCCTCGGCCTCTTTCAGCAACCCGTTGACCTTCAGGTGGCCCGGGTCGATCCGCTTGAGCTCCTCGAGGCTATGGATCGCGTCGTCCCAGCGGCGGAGCTGAATGCACAGCTCACCGTGTCGGACGAGCAACTCGGTCGAGCGGGGCGCCGAGGTCAATCCGCTGGCGAAGGTGGTCAACGCGGACTCGGCGTCGCCCTGGGAGAGGTAGAAGTCTCCGAGCAGGAGGTGGGCCTCGGGCTGCTCGGGATCGAGCTTGAGCGCGGCGTCGAGCTGCTGGCGAATCTGCGTGTCGAGCAACTCCGAGCGCCTGTCCTGCTCGAAGTAGGTCCGCGCGAGCATGACGCGGGAGTCGTAGTCCTGGGGGAACTTCGCGACCGCCGCGGTGAGGACGTCTTCGGCCACCTCGTAGGCCTTGTTCTCGAGCGCGATGCGAGCGAGCTCGAGGTAGTTCGGCAGCTCGCCCAGCAGCGCCAGCGCCTCGAGGACGGGCTGCATGGCCTCGGTCTTGCCTTTCCCCGTGTGCAAGAGCGCCTTGCGCTGGAGGAAGCGAGCCTCCGCGTCTCGCCCTTCCGTGAGCTTATCCTTGAGGCGGAACATGCGCCCGAGCTCGTCGAGCGCGTCGGGGTACTTCCCCTGGGCGAACAGCACCCGGGCCACGGAGAGGCTGGACTGGGGGTCGTCGGGGTTGATGTCCCGGGCCGAGGTCGCGGCCTTGAGCGCGCCGTCGGTGTTCCCGTCGAGGAGGTAGAGCTTCGCGAGGAGCGAGTGCGCCAGCGAGCGATTGGGGTCGATCTCGATCACCTTCTTCAGCGCCTGCCGCGCGGGTCCGCGCTGGTTCAGGCGATCGCGGAGGTCCGCCACCAACAGCCAGCGGTCTGCGTCTTCTGCCGCGAGCTCTGCCGCGGCCTGGGCCGGCAAGATCGCCTCGGCCTCACGCTCCTGCTCGGCGAGGAGCTTCGCCAGGGCGAAGGCCACTCGGTCGTCCTTGGGGTTGGCCTTCCAGGCCAGCTTGAGGTGTTTGATCGCTTCCTCGAGCTGGCCGAGCTCGATCGAGGCGAGCCCGAGCACCGCGTCGGCGCCCTTGACCATGGAGTCCTCGCCCTGAGCGTCGAAGGCCTGGTTGTAGGCGTCGCGGTGGCGACCCTGAACCAGGAGCTGCTCGGCGTAGGAGACCCGCATGCTGCTGCGCTGACCAGGCTCCTTGGAGAGCTTGATCGCGCGCTCGAGGTAGCGCTGCATGAGGGCGGAGTTCTTCGCGCGCTGCGCGGCCTGCACGAGGCCAATCACCGCGGGCGCGTAGTCCGGGTCGTAGTCGAGCGCCTCCTCGAAGGCCTTGATCGCGGCTCCGGCGTTGCCCGCGTCGAGGGCCGAGCGCCCGGTCGAGGTCAACGAACCGGGGCGGGTGATCCGCCAGAGGCCAAAGCCGCCGCCGCCCACCACGAGGACCAGGAGGACCGCAGAGATCAGCCCGAGCGGCACGTTTCCGCCCCCGGCGACGACCTCGGTTCCGCAGGCGGTGCAGATCGGGTCCCCAGCGGGCACCGACGCGCCGCAGGTGGGGCAGCTGGTCGGCTTCCCCGCCTTCTTGGCCTTGGCCTTCTTCTTCTTCTTCTTGCCCGCGGTCGAGGCGTCGCCCCCCTCGACGAGCGCGTAGCGCCCGGAGCGTCCGATCTGCTCGTCGGGGACGTTGTCGACGTCGGCGAGCTCAGGGACGGTGTTCACCTCTTCGCAGGCACCGCACCTGAGGCGCTTCCCGGCCAGCTGGTTGGGCACGATCAGCGGGTTGCCGCAGTTGGTGCAGAAGAGCTGAATCGCCATGCGACGATTCTAACCCCGCCCAACCGCGAAATTCAGCCGCAGTGATCCTTGCGGCGCCTGCGGGTGGCCCTGCCGCCGGCGGGCCACCCGAGTCCGGCCCCGAGTCCTTTGTGCGCAAGTGGGTTGTGCGAGCCCCTGCCTGCCCATGCTAAGATCGGCGCCTCCCTGGAGCCCTGCAGGAGCGCCGCTTTGATCTCGAGTCGAGACCTCAAACTCGGCAAGATCGCCCTTCGCCGGGGCATGGTCGACAAGACGCAGATCGACCAATGCCTCCGGCTCAAGAAGAAGCTCGCCGAGACCAAGGGCAAGAAGGTCGCCCTCGGCGCTCTGCTGCTCAAGAAGGGCTACCTCAGCCGCGAGCAGCTCGAAGAGATCGTCGCGATCCACGACAAGGCGGAGAGCAAAGACGGCAGCGCCAAGCGCAGCCGACGCTCGAAGAGCGTCTCCTCCAACGGGGCGGCCCCGGACACCGAGCGGCGCCGCACCCGCAGCCGGAGGACGAAGGCCGAGGGCGGGGACGAGGCCAAGCCCGCGTCTCGTAAGCGCGAGTCCAGCGCCAAGCGCGAGACCGGCGCCAAGCGCGAGACCAGCGCCAAGCGCGAGACCAGCGCCAAGCGCGAGACCAGCGCCAAGCGCGAGACCAGCACCAGGCGGGCGAGCTCAGCGCGCAAGCGAGAGACGAGCTCCAAGGACGGCGCCGCCAAGGAGTCCGAGCGCAAGCGCACCAAGAGTGGCAAGACCGCGACGCGCTCGCGCAAGCGCGACGCGGACGGCGTCGCCAAGGAGTCCGAGCGCAAGCGCACCAAGAGTGGCAAGACCGCGACGCGTTCGCGCGGCAAGCCGGCGACGAAGCCTGGGCGCAGCGCTGCCTCGCAAAACGGGGCCGTCGACAGCGGAGTGTTCCTCAGCGCGACGGACAGCGCCGTCGACGAGGTCGACCGCCGGATCGTCGCCTGCCCGAGCTGCGGCAAGAAGTATCGGGTCCGCCCCAAGCAGGTAGGCAAGCGCTTCGACTGCCGCCGCTGCGAGACCAAGGTCAAGGTCCCCAAGGACCTCTTCGAGCGCGAGCTCAAGCCCGAGAGCGACGTCGACGAGTTCACGCTCAGCGGCTCGGACGTCCTCGACAGCGCCGAACTCCAGGCCGCCGCGGCGGTGGCCCAGCAATCGGTGCAGAAGGTCAAGCGCAGCAAGTCGATCGCTGATCTGGCCCAGGCCGCACAGCAGCACCAGAAGAAGGGGCTCGGCCCGCGCACCAAGTTCGGCGCACCGCAGCTGATCACGCTCGCGGTGAGCGTGGTCCTGCTGGTCTCCGTGGGCTACGGCCTCTACTGGTACAGCGGGAGCCTCGAGGCCGAGAAGGTGGCCGCCCTCGACGCGAAGATCCGGGCGGAGTTCGACACCTGGGACACGGCGCTCACCGAGGCGCTCAAGGCGGTCGAGGACCAGGCCGCCCTCGAGGGTGACGACTTCAACCCCACCAACGTCGAGAACGTCCTGGCCAAGGTCCGCGACCTGCGCGGCCTGCGCCCCTCGTCGGGCAACAACGCCGCCAAGGCCGAGCAGCGCGAGGCCGAGCTCCAGGTCGACGCGAAGGTCCGCACCCTCTACGCGCGCCAGGCGCGGGCGTACCTCGCCTTGGGTGGCTACCAGATCGACAACGCGATCGACGCGCTGAAGGCCGCCGCCGCGATCGACCCCTCCCACGTGCAGAGCCAGCTCGACCTCGCCGCGCTGCTGATCGGAGTGCGGCGGACGTCGCAGGCCCTGGAGAGCCTGGGCAAGCTCGAGGGCGAGGGCGCGCACGCGCTGGGCGCGCTGGCGACCGAACTCGGCGGAGACGCCGCGGGCGCTGCCAAGGGCTACGCCGAGCTCCAAGACCCTCTGGGCAAGGTGCTCGCCGCGCGCGCCTACCTGACCCAGGGCGACCCCAAGCAGGCCACCGACCGCCTGAGCGGGCTGACCCTCGAGGGCGAAGACCTCGCGGTGGCCAAGCTGATCGAGGGCTACGCGGCCGAGGCCGCGGGCCACGACGCGTCCCGCCCGTACAGCGACGCGATCGACGCGACCGAGTCGTCGCCGTTTCCGCGGATCGCCCGCGGCGAATACTACGTGAGGATCGGCAAGCCCAAGCTGGCGGCGGCCGACTTCCAGGCGGCCAATCGCTCGACGCCCACCGCGCGCGGCTACCTCGGGCTCGGCGACGCCCACCTCTGCCTGCTCGAGCTCGACAAGGCCCTCAGCAACTACGCCCTCGCGCAGAAGCAGCCGCTGCGCCCCAAGGACATGCGCCTCGTCGCGGGCCAGGTCGACCCCTACACGCGCCCGCTGGCGGCAGACCCGCGCTCCATGGCGAAGGTCCGCCAGGGCATGCTCGCGTGGATGCAAGGCAACCCCGCCGAGGGCCGGACCCACTTCCAGTCGGCGCGGGTCCTCGACCCCTTCAACCCGACCGCCCTCGCCGCCCAGGCGCACCTCGAGATCATGACCAAGAGCGCCTCCCCCGAGGTCCCCGCCCTGATCCAGGAGGCGAGCAAGCTCTGCAGCGCGCTCTCCGCCGAAGCGGGCTCCCGCACCCTGCTGCCGACCCCGGCCGCGGCGTACGTGCTCCTCGTGCGCGCCGCCATGGAGATCGACGGCGGCCAACCGGAGGAGGCGGACCTCAGCCTGACCGCGGCGGAGCGCTGCGTCGGCGCCGAGCGCGCCGCGATCGCCAGCCTCCGGCTGCAGCTCTACCAATCCCAGGGCCGCGACTCCTTCGCATACAAGGAGGCGGCGCGCATGTCGTCCGCCGAGACCGACGAGCGCAGCGAGCTCGGCCGGGTCTACCAGGCGGCGAAGCGAGCGCTCGACGCGCTCGAGCCGGGCAACCGCCCCAGCGTCGATCGCGCGCGCACGGGGATCCTCGCCTGCCTGATCCGCGACCCCTACCACGTTCACGCGCGCGTCTTGTTGGCCCGGCTCTCGGTGCAAACCAAAGACTACGACGTCGCGCTGGCCACCCTGCGCCGCGCCGAGGAGATCAACCCCTACCTCCGCGACGTGTTCGTCGTGCGCGGCTTCCTCAACGTGCGCGACCTCCCCGAAGATCGACTGACCCGCGAGAGCAAGGAGCAGGCCGCGAAGGACTTCGCCTTCGCGCTCGACCTCGAACAGCGCAGCGGCGGCGCCCAGGCCGAGACCCTCTACGGGCAGGCGCTGGTGCTCTACCAACAGCGGCGTCTGCTCGACGCTCAACAGAAGATTCAGGCCTGCCTGGAGGTCGACGCGAACTACGCCAACGCCTACCAGCTGCGCGCCCAGGTCTTGCGCAACCTCAACAAACCCGGCGCAGACGAGGCGCAGGCGAAATACGAGTCGCTGATCCAGGGCGGCTGAGGCCACCCCGCCTGGCCCGGTCGACCTCGGCGGACTACGATCCAGTGCCGCCTGTGGACGCCCGCCGCCCCAGGAGTGAGAGGGCTGACGCGTGAGCCACGAGTTGACCGAGACCCTGGTGGAGCCCCTGACCCGGCTCGGGCTCACGGTCGAGCGCGCGGGCCTCAGCTTGCGCGTCGCCGTCGACCTCGAGCGGATCATGACCGTCACCCCGAACGCTGAGGGGGTGGTGTTCTGTCACCAGCTCAGCGCGGAGGCGGGCGCTCAGGAGTTGCCCGCTCGCCTGAACCGCCTGAACCGGGAATCCGACTTCGCGCGCTACGTGCTGCGGCCCACCGGGGTGTGGGCCGAGTGCACCCTGCCCTTTGCTGGGCGGAGCCTGGCGCCCAACCAACTGCACGTCGCCTGCGGGGAGCTCGACGCCGCGATCCGCCGCTATCACCGGAGCGAGGCGCAGCCCGACGACCCCGGTGCCGCGCCGACCCTCGTGCACGGCCAGACGGTCGATCGCGACGCACGGACCGTGGGCGTCAAGGCCGCGGTGGACCGCGGGGCCGCGACCGTCCCGCTGAGCGGCGCCGAGATCGCGGGAGCGAACCCGGACGCAGACCCGACGCGCGCGCTGCCCGCGAGCTACCTCGCGGGCTCAGGTCAGCTCACCCCCGAAGACCGGACCACGCGCCGCTATGGCGCGCGAAACGCCGTGCCGGGACGCCCGGACCCCGCAGCCCACGGCAGGTCGCACTCGGGAGGCGGCCGGGGGGGGGTGCTCGCGTTGGGCTTGCTGGTGCTCCTGGGCGGCGCCGCGGCTGCGGCCTACGTCGCCCACGACCAGGGCTGGGTGCGGCTCTCCGGCCCGGCAGAGGGCGACGAGGTGCCCGAGGGACCCCAGCCCAGCGCGGCCGACTCGGGGAAGGGCTCGCAGCCGAGCGACGGCGAGGACCCCAGCGACGGCGGCGACGGCTCCAGCACGCAGACGCCCGACCCGACGGAGCCCGAGGGAGGCTGGACTCCTCTGGGGACCGAGGAGGAGGATCCGGCGCCGCGGCCGCCGCCCACCGAGCTGCCTCCGTCGTGGCCGGAGCTGCTCGACTGGATCCGCGCGCACCCCGAGCGCGCCGCGGAGGCCACCCGGGCCGCGATCGCGCGCCCTGCGCTCAACGAGCCCGGGGGGTGGCTGGCCCTGGTCGAGGCCCTCGGCGCACACCTCGGCGATCGGGCCGTCATGGCTGCGCTCACACGGCAGGCGCGAAGCGTGCCGCCGCCGCTGCGCGACAGCCTCGACTGTCTGCCGCGAGCGACGGGCAGCCTGCGCAGCGCGCTGCTCGAGCGCGTGATCGCCTGCAAGCCCGAGGAGCGCGACCTGGTGGCCACGGCGCTCGAGGCCGAGCGCGTGCGCGACACCCCAGACCTCCTGATCGATCAGACCCTGGTGCGCTTGGGGCGCCCCGCCCCGGAGAGCCTGGCGCGCTTGATCGAGCGTCACGGCGACGACTGGCTCGTGTTCGGGCTCGGACGTCCGCTGCTCGACGGACTCGGGCGTGAGGCCGCCGGCAAGCTGGAAGCCCTCGTGCGCGCGCGCTCGCCGCGGGTGCGCGCCGCCGCCGCCGAGGCCTGCGCGCTCTCCAGCGAACCGCGCGCCGCGCTGAAGGTGCTCACCAGCCTGCTCCGCGATCCCCTCGCCGACGTGCGCGAGCTCGCGATCGAGAGCATGGTCAAGCTCGAGAGCCCTCTCGCCTGCTGGCCGATCGCCCGCAGGCTCGAGCTGGAGACCGACGGCGGGCTGTCCCAGCGGCTGCGCACCGCGCTGCGCACCCTCGCCGGGCAGCAGCGCACCGTCGAGCTGCTCGAGCAGCTCTATCGCCGGCCCCAGGTCCGCGACCGCCGCGCCGCGCTGCTTGGGCTCGAGGCCACCGGCTCCACCGACGCCGTGGCCGCGATCGTCGGAGCCCTCGACGACGGCGCCCCGGAGCTGCAGCTCCTGGCCCTGCGCCAGCTGGCCCGAGTTCAACGCCAACCGGCCATGCGCCCGCACGTGCTCAAGGGCATCGCACGAATTCGCGAGCTGGCGCAGGAGCACCCCGACCGCGAGGTCGCCGGCGCCGCCCGCGATCTGTTCGTGCAGCTGACCGGAAACGCGCCCCGCTGATGTCCCGGCGTGGGCAGCTCGCCCTCGGGGCCGCGGCCGTGATCGCGCTCTGCGCGTGCCCGGCGGCCGACCCCCCC